>CBJMBI010000004.1:0-29021 GCA_966427955.1 uncultured Ktedonobacterales bacterium | reverse complement strand
CGCGATGGGCAAGCATACGATCCTGTTCGTCGACGAAATCCATCGGTTCAACAAGGCAGTCAAGTCTTTTATAAATCAGATACTTACAAAGGTCATTGTGCAGGTTTTTGTGCTTCCCCATTGTTTTGCGGAGGGAAACCTTGGCTGATCTTTTTGCCGTGGAACCCACTCCACCCCTCGCTGAAGCACTCCGACCGAAGACCTTGGATGAGGTCATTGGACAATCTCACCTGTTGGGTGAAGGCAAGCCGCTACGCCTCGCTTTTCAGTCTGGGAAGCCGCACTCCATGATCCTCTGGGGGCCGCCTGGTGTTGGCAAAACCACCTTGGCACGCCTCACAGCCACTGCCTTCAAGTGCGAGTTCATAGCCCTGTCTGCTGTCTTTTCGGGTGTCAAAGACATCCGCGCAGCTATGGAACAGGCAGAGCAGAATCTTGCTATGGGCAAGCACACCATCTTATTCGTGGACGAAATTCACAGGTTTAACAAGTCCCAGCAAGACGCTCTTCTTCCCTATGCAGAAAGTGGGCTTGTAACCTTCATTGGTGCTACCACTGAAAACCCCTCTTTTGAGGTCAATTCAGCGCTACTTTCACGTGCCTCTGTCTATGTCTTGAAGTCCCTGACCGAAGACGAACTCAGGCAGCTTGTAGCGAAAGCACAAGGGGCAGCACTGTCCCATCTTGAATTTGAGGAAGCCTCTGTAGATACCTTGGTGGGCTATGCAGATGGTGATGCACGCCGCATGCTGAATCTGTTGGAACAGACCAGTACAGCAGCAAAGGCAGCAGGCACAAACAAGATCACCCCTGAATTCATTCAGAATGCACTGACCCTCAACAGCAGACGGTTTGATAAGGGTGGAGATAACTTCTATGACCAGATTTCAGCCCTTCACAAGTCTGTTCGGGGTTCCAACCCTGATGCTGCTTTGTACTGGCTGACGAGAATGCTGGACGGTGGTGCTGATCCCCGTTACCTTTCACGCCGCATTGTGCGTATGGCGTGGGAAGATATCGGTTTGGCCGATCCCAGAGCCATGCAGATAGCCAATGACGCAGCAGCGACCTATGAAAGGCTAGGTTCTCCAGAAGGTGAGCTGGCACTTGGGCAAGCAGTTATCTATCTGGCCATCGCAGCCAAGAGCAATGCTGGTTACAACGCCTTCAATCAGGCTTATGCCTTTGTGAAACAGGACAAGTCGAGAGAGGTTCCGGTTCATCTGCGCAATGCACCCACCAAGCTTATGAAGGAGCTTGGCTATGGTCATGAGTATCGGTATGCTCACGACGAACCCCATGCCTATGCAGCAGGTGAAACCTATCTTCCTGACGGCATGGAAGAACCTCATTGGTACCAGCCTGTTTCTAGGGGGTTAGAAATTAAAATAGCTGAGAAAATGGCCTTCCTTAAGACGCTTGATGAAGAAGCTAGGAAGTAGTCATACAAAGCTCATATAAAACAGGTCAACGATAATATATTTCATGCAAAACCTTCTTCAAGAACTAACGGACCTGCTTTCTACGGATGATCGTCTTGTCTCCGAAGGGAAGCTTATGAAGAACAAGGTGGTTGAGCTTGCTCTCAACCTTGATCCTCTTCTGATTCGCCATCTTCTTAAGAGCGAATCTATGAAAACCCACTTCTTTTCTGAGGTGGGGGAGGTTCTTGTTTTTGATAAGATCAAGTTTCAGCGTTTTGTTAGTAACAAGCAGTTTCTCCCAGATAGCTTTACCGCATACAAAAACAAGATTGGTCTAACGAGCGACAATGAATATCTGATCGACTCAAAAGAAGTCGTTCTTGCTTGGCCCTACAAGGATTGTGTTCTTGAAGGTGGTCAAGACCATGTTGACGCAAGAAGAGATGAGATTTTTTGGAACGAAATTCTTGCCCCGGATCAGATTGACCGATTGCTTTCGCCCAAAGCTCTTGTCAATTGGAAGAGGTTCACACAAGCTGGCGAGACAACTCCAGATAGCGTGAGTCCCCAAGATAACTTGCTGATTAAAGGTAACAACCTGCTTGCTCTGCATACTCTCATGAAGACGCATGCAGGCAAGGTCAAGCTCATATTTATTGACCCACCGTTCAATACTGAAAATGACAGTTTTCAGTATAACGATACCTTTACGCAGTCCACTTGGTTTACCTTCCTGAAAAACAGGCTTGAGGTTGCCAAGTTGTTGCTTGCGAATGACGGTTCCATCTTTGTTCATATTGACCACGACAACAATCATCCGGTCAAGATGCTCCTTGATGAGATTTTTGGGCGAGATAATTTTCGCAATGAAATCATCTTGCCTGGACGTGCTGTAAAGGGTCTTCAAAAGCAATTTGATAGTATCAAGAAGCTACAAGTGCGGCATGACACCCTTTTCTGGTACACAAAAAATCCCGAGGTAAGCTTCAAGCCGTATTGGGTTGACAAGCACGATCTTGGCAATGAGGAAGGACATTGGCATCACGCTTGGAGTACGGAAGAAAGAAAGACGATGCAATATGAGTTGCTTGGTACCAAGATCGACAAAGGGCAGTGGGTTTGGGGAGAGGATCGAGCACTCAAAGCCGTTGCCAACTATGAACGCTACCTAGAAGAAGCTGGTGGGCGAACTCTTGCCGAATATTGGAGAGATACAGGTGAGGCACTTTCCTTTATTCGGAAGTCCCCCAGTGATGGGAAACCTCAATACTGGCGAGCACCAGCAGATAAGCGTATTGGTGACACGGTTTGGAGTGGTGTGCCTATCGCAAACAGCGATCACGGCTTCAAGACTGCCAAGAACGAGAAATACCTTGCTGAAGTGCTTCGCCTAGCCACGACTGAAGGCGATCTCGTTATGGATTTCTTCTCGGGTTCTGGTTCCACTCTTGCAACGGCACACAAACTCAAACGCCGCTGGATTGGTGTTGAACAGATGGATTACATTGACGAGATTACTTGTCCTCGTCTGGCTGAGGTCGTTAAAGGTGATTCGTTGGGTATCAGCAAAGCAGTGAAGTGGGCTGGTGGTGGTGAATTTGTTTATTGTGAACTCGCCAAAGCCAACCAAAACTTCGTTGATGCCATTCAAGCCGCAGCCGATAAAGATCGACTTGCCAAGATTTGGGCGGATATGCAGGAGAAAGCCTTTCTCTCCTACCGCATCAATCCGAAAGCCATTGATGAATCCAAACAGGATTTTGAGAGCTTGGATGTTGCGCAGCAAAAGAGATTTCTCATTGAAACTCTCGACAAGAACATGCTCTATGTGCCCCTGTCCGAGATCGAAGACGAAAGCTATGCCATATCTGAAGTCGATAAGGCATTGAACAAGAAGTTCTTTGGTTGAGGTGAGGGGAGTTATGGCTGATACGAAAGAACTTTTTCAGGTTCTCATAGAGGAGCTTGGAAAAAGGACCATCGAGGGAACCAAGCTGCCAGATTCAATTGCTGGCAATCTGAATCCGGCATTCCCCATGCGGGCGTATCAAGAGCGTGCTTTTAAGTTCTTTGTGAACTACTGGCAAGAAGCTTTTGATGGCAAGCCACGTCAAAATCACCAGCTACTGTTCCATATGGCGACAGGTAGCGGTAAGACCTTGATGATGGCAGGGTTAATCTCATATCTCTATGAGAAGGGTTATCGCAACTTTCTTTTCTTCGTCAACAACAGCAACATCATTGAGAAGACGCGAGATAACTTTCTCAACCCACTGTCCAAGAAGTATCTTTTCTCGGAAACGATTAGTTTTGGGGATAAGCGAGTAGATATTAGGCAAGTGCAGAACTTCCAATCTACCAACCCTGACGACATCAATATCGTTTTCTCTACCATTCAAGGCTTGCACATGGCTTTGAATGTTCCCAGAGAAAACAGCCTCACCTATGATGATTTCGAAGATCAGAAGATTGTCCTGATCTCTGATGAGGCACACCACATCAATGCCGATACGAAGAAAGGCAAGGAAGTCGATCAGGAAGAGCTTTTTGAGATCGTTTCATGGGAAGGAACGGTGGAGCGTATCTTCCGTGCTAATCCCGCAAACGTATTGCTTGAATTTACGGCTACGGTCGATTTTAGTGATGACAATCTCAGCGCAAAATATAAGCCGAAGCTCATTTTTGATTATCCGCTAAAGGAATTCCGCAAGGACGGCTACTCTAAAGAGGTCAAGGTTCTTCAAGCTGACTTGTCTCAGTTTGACAGAGCCCTTCAGGCAGTTTTGTTGAGCCAGTATCGACGCAAGATTTTTGAAAAGCATAGGCAGCACATAAAGCCAGTCATTCTCTTCAAGTCAAAGACTATCAAGGATAGTCAGGCTTTTTTTGAGGAATTCAAGGACGGCATTAAGCATCTCAAAGTTGAAACACTTGAGACGATCAAAAATCGTAGCAGTGAGACAACGATCCAGCGAATTTTCGAGTATCTGGATGCCAACCGAATCAGTCTTGAAAATTTGATTGCTGAACTGAAGGAGGACTTCTCAGAGGAGAAGCTTATTTCGGTCAACAGCAAGGAAGAGAGTGAAACGAAGCAGCTCGCGGTCAACTCGCTAGAAAGTAATGAGTATCGGGTAGTCTTCGCCGTAGATAAGCTCAATGAGGGTTGGGACGTTCTCAACCTCTTTGATATCGTTCGTCTGTACGACACCCGCGATAGCAAGGGTGGCAAGATCGGTAAGACCACCATGAGTGAAGCCCAATTGATTGGGCGTGGTGCTCGCTATTGTCCTTTCCAGCTCTCTTCTGATCAGCCGTTGTTTGGTCGCAAGTATGACTCTGACCTGGATAACGAGCTTCGCATCTGCGAAGAACTGTTTTATCACAGTGCATATAACCCGAAATACATCCAAGAGTTGAATACTGCTCTCCAAGAGATCGGTATGAAACCCAAGGAAACTAGAGAACGCAAGATTCACTTGAAGCAATCGTTCAAGGATACTTCTTTGTTCAAGGCTGGCCACATTTTCTTGAACGAGCGACGCAAGTATAATCGTGAAGATATCGAGGGGCTTGATAGCAGCATTATCAATCAAACGCACAAAGTTTCGCTACGCACCGGCTACACCAAGAGCATTGTTGCATTTGAGGCTCCCGATAAGGATAGAGGCGCTAACACCGAAAGCCAGGACTATAAGCTGAAGGATTTCGGCGCTTCCATTGTTCGCAAGGCAATTCATCGTATTGAATTCTATGAATTCTTCAATTTGAAGAAGTATCTGCCAAAGCTGAAGTCCATCGATGAATTCATTACGTCGGAGAGGTATCTTGGCAAGCTAAAGATCGAAGTATCTGGCTTGCCCGAACAAATTAGACAGCTAACTCAGGACGAGAAGCTGAATGCAGCCGTGCAGGTTCTCACGGTTATTTCAGATGTGATTGCTTCCGACAAGATTGAGTACAAGGGAAGTAGAAAATTTGGCCCCCGCATGATCAAAGAGGTTTTCACTGATAAAGCCTTGAATTTCATGCTAGATGACGGTGGGGACAAGGAATTCGGCAGATCAATGAATGATGCTGCCGAAACGGCCTATCATCTTGACCTGAGCACGAGAGCTTGGTTTGCTTTTGATGATTGCTTTGGGACCTCTGAAGAGAAGTTGCTGATTCAATACATTGATAAGCGCTACAAAGAGCTTGCCAAGATCTACGCTGAAGCATATCTCATTCGGAACGAGAAGCACTTTAAGATCTATGCTTTTGATGACGGCAGACCGTTGGAGCCTGATTTCGTTCTCTATCTGATAGGGAAGGAGAAAACGGACACCATGCACTATCAGGTGTTCGTTGAGCCTAAAGGGACACATCTTCTCAAGGCTGACGAGTGGAAGGAAAAGTTCCTTGTTAGCATCAAGGAGCATTTCGAAGTGGAGCAGCTTTTCTCCAACAGGAAGTACGTTGTTTGGGGGCTGCCTTTCTACAATAGTACGGAACGAATGCCCGAGTTTGAAGAGGCATTCGAGCACTTGGTTCAATAATAGCCAAGCAGAAAAAAGCACCCGCTTGGGTGCTTTTTTATATCTTGGACTTTTGGGTGGAAGGTTCGTTGTCTTCTAGATCCTCCTCCAAATTCTCCTTCAGATCCTTTGCCTGCTTGTAGGTTTGTGCCCACTCATAGACCTCTTTGTGATAGTCAGGAAGGCCTCTAATCTCTAAGACGGCTTCAATGCTAGAGCCAGAGGCGACTAGCAGTTGAACGATATCAAGAAAGTCATTCTCAGCCGCTACCTTAACGGCACGCTCCTGTTGGGCATGAATGGTTGCTCCCTTCGATATGAGGCAGCGAGCCGCTTCAAGTTGATTATTCACACATGCGACGTAAAGAGGCGCATCATGATCCGCATGGACATCTGTACCTTGATTGATTAGGAAGTCAATCATCTTGCATTGACCATACTGCACTGCTACATTCAGATAGCTGGGGTCTGTGATGTCAAAGCCTAAAGAATCATAATAAAGGACATCGTTGATATCACCATTGGCGACGGCACCATAGAGTCTATCTTGCATGTTGCCCATCTCGTCCACCAAATCCATCACGGCACCAATGTTTCCTTCTTCTTGGTGGTATTCCATTTCTTCTTCTATTTCCCAAACTGTTCTATCGCCCATTAGATTTCCTTGTGATGTCGCTTTAATATACGATGATTTGAAATAAAGTCAATTAGTGATATTGCTTTTCTGGATTTTTATTGTAGTTTAAAGAAATATTGCTGTTAGCTACAAAGAAATCGAAGGCGGGTGAGAGATATGGACAACAAAAAGAATGGAGGCGGGAAGGTATGTTTAGTGGATTTCATCACTCAGATACCCAATAAACAATCCCCTAGGTATCAAGCTGAAGTCGCAGAGGCAAAAAGGCGGGTGGCTGCTGCCATGAAGTGGAAGATCGAGGCGGCAGGCAAGCTATGCCGGGAGTACAAGCTCCAGTACGACCAGGACAGAGATGCCGAGAGCTGGGCTCTCTTCTGTGAATGGCGTGGCAAGGTGGCCGGCCTTGTGGCTGGAGAGAAGAAGCAAAAGGCGCAAGCTGAGAAGCTGGTCTACCTGTTTGAGCTCCTAGCTATCAACCGAGTGCCTGAGGAGGAAATCAACTACAGCCTTATCCAGTTCGTCTCCAAGCAGTTGGATGGGAGGAGCCTAGACAAGGCTAAGTGTCTGGAGCTTCGAAGCCACTACAAGCCCCATAAAGCGGTCTACCAGGTGCCAGAGGACAAGCAGCAGCTCTGGGCTGCTATCAGGCTCAATTTCACGATGGCTGGCAAGGCAGATGGTGCTAAGAGGAGCAAGATCTGAAGACGGTCAAAATCTTGGCTTCACGCTTGGAGTAGCAGGTTGGCAATCCAATTCCTGAAGAATCTCTCTCAGGTTCTGAATCTTGTCTGTTCCCCCCAAAACATCGCTCAGTTTTGAAGCTTGTGTTCGGCACTCCTCGTAGACCTTCTCACCCTTCCTTGAGTCTGGGTCATAACCAAAATCAGCAGCCCATTCTTCATAGGTCAGGTAATGCATGACCAAAGTATCTTCCGTCAAGGAATGAAGAACTTCCTGTAGGGTGGGGGTGGGAAATTCCTCTTTCCCAGGCATGATGGTATATGCCATAGCTCCACGAGCAATCTTTCTTGCTATACCTGTCTCTACGGCTGAGTCAATGGCTTGATTGACTACGGTTCTCTGATGCCCAGATAGCTGATATCCACTTGGATAGGGTAGGTGTCCAACTCCCTTGCTATAGTCAAACGTCATCTTGTTTCTTATAGATGAAAGAGTCACCTTCCAGTTCAATGACTTTTGCTTTGACTCGGCATTTCTGGATATGCTGAAGGGAACGAATTGAGTCTCTATCTTCAAGCCTAGCCTCTTTACTATCTGTTCAAATTCCTGCTGTACGTCTCTATTTTCGTTTTCCATATGCGGTCTCCCTGTTGCTTTTCTTATATGGAATTCCTGACGGACTTCAACTATCAAAATTGATAGTTGACTTTCGCCCTCTGGATGTTATGTGTGGGTAAATAATAGAGGTGTGTGGTGAGAAGCGTTATCGAAAAAATCAAGCTAAAGCTTGCGAGTTTTATGGGAGGGGTGACGGTCACAAGTTACGCGGACGAACTTAAGATTGCTGATGGGAATAGGCAGTTATTGGGGTTGCCATCAATTTACAGTCAGTTCAAGTTGCTAGGAGCTCCGTCGTTGGTGAGCAAAGCAGGGGTGCTGGCGCAGGAACTGAATCAATATGCTCGTGATGCTTTCTTCCAGCCGGGAAATTGCTTGATATTTCACTACCAATATTTAAGTTTCATTCAAAAAAACATTGACCCATGTGCAACATTGACCGTTGGGTACGTTGATATCGATGGAGAGGCGAAATTCAAATTTCCTCGTAAAAATTTAAAGACGTGGTATGAAAACGGGGTTTTGTCATCAAAAGATAGCTGGTGTTTGAATGTGCATGTGTGGATTACGTTGTCTAATTTGGAGGTTATCGATTTGACTTTGATATTCGATATATTCCGAATTATCTTTCCTGGTGAGAAATTAGATGCCTACCCGTTTGTCTTTGGGGCGAGAGATATAGATAATGACCGTATAATTTATCATCCAGTTATCATTGGCAATGACTATGTTCGGACAATGTTGACGGGCAGTAAAAACAAAAACCACCTCTAGGGTGGTAGTTGTGTGCCTTGCTTGGCCTGCTTGTTGTATCTATTGAAATAGATGCCTGTCACTTTTACTCAGTTGGCTCTTCTTCACTTACGAACATACCGCTAACTTCCAAATCGTAGTTGATGCCTTCTTCAGTGTTGCTCCACGAGGTAATTTCCGCTTTTGTGATGTCAGTTAAGAAGGACCCTTTGGGAAGGCGCTCACCAGTCTGTGCAAGCACTCCAAATACTATGGTAAGTCGCTCATCTCCAATCGTTTCTGCCCAGCCAGCAACGAACTCGCGGCCTCCTTCAGTAAAAAACAATTCTAGTGGGTCACGAACATGAAAGCCCTGCTCTTGCATATCCTCTAGAATGGACTTGATTAGCACATTAAGAACGGCTTTTTCATTGCCGAACTCAAAGCATAGTTGTACAAGTGCCTCACTGAGTTCAAATGGTAAATCTAATTCGTTTGTTTGGTTTTGGTTGTTTTCCATAATTTTCTCCTTTAGGTTATGGTTGGGTTGGTTAAGCTGCTTCAGTTACTTTGGTTGCTAAAAAGTTAGAAAAAATCACATGGCTTGGGTCAGGTAAGTCCATGACAACCCATTCCATCTGTCCGATTTCTCGTTGTTTCCCATTGCTGGTTACATCTGCATGGCCGACTATGTATTTGCCTTGGGTTTCAATCGTGATTGCTAAAGCATCTTTGGATTTCACGTGCCCGTGAATTTCCCCCATTTGCTCCATCACAAATTGGCGTTCCTCTTCTGTTCCTGTCCACCGAGAAGCTTCTGTAAAAACAATGATGGCTTCAGCTCCAAGGAAGTGGCAGGCGACCTTTAGAGAGGCTACAAATTCCTTCTTGTCTATATCACCTTCTTTAGGTACAACAAGGTTGCTGTCACCTTTGATAATGATGGCGACTGGCTCATCAAGCTCTTTTCCTTTTTTGAGCTCTCGCTCAAGGTAGCGGATGCTGTTGAAGTAAAAGAAGTTGATGTTCTTGGCTAACCCAAGGTCAGCAAAATTTGCGTATGTTCCGTTTTTCATAGATGTCTCCATATAGTTATTCTTCGTCGTCGCAATCATCTTCGTCCTCTGGGTTGTAGTCCCAGCACTCATCCCTCATAACGAACCCATGAGAGCCTTCTACACAGCCTTGGAAGCAGCAACCAGGCTCTTCGTAGGTGAAGTCAAACGTGAGCTCACGATGCTTCTTGATTAGCTTCTTGACCACTGGAATACATGGACTCCATGCCGTATCAAAGTCAATGTAGAGCTCCCATACGCCATCCATTCCTTCTGTAAGGCTTATGGAGGTGGTGCCCGCAAAGCTGTTCCACTTGGTACCCCACTTGGCAACACGCCAGCCGTACCAGG
Source organism: uncultured Ktedonobacterales bacterium (assembly GCA_966427955.1). GTDB lineage: Bacteria > Chloroflexota > Ktedonobacteria > Ktedonobacterales > Ktedonobacteraceae > DASYAN01. The sequence continues at coordinate 19,006 of CBJMBI010000004.1, read as the reverse complement.
TCTTGTGGCCGTACTTCACAAGGTTCTTCTGATACTGCTCAGCTTCCTCTTTCGCCGTTGGATGATGTTTAAGAATGGCTTCAATGGCAGCTTCTTTCGTTTCGCCAGTCTCTTTCATCTTTTCAATGAGTTGGTGAATCCAAAAAGCTCCGTCACCAAGGCGGTTAGGGTTCTTGTGGTATTGGTCGATACCATAAAGAAGGTCCCACATGTGGTCTGAGGCACTGTTGTCTTCCACCCCAAGAGCTTTAGGCATGGGAATGACCTTGTGGAAATCGAAATACTCCTGGTCATGTTCGTCCTTGGAGGTGTGTTTCTTGCGGAAAGCCTCAAGAGCCTCTTTGGCTCCAGTAATTTTGAATGAGTTGTAGCAGTAGTTAGGCATGGTTTTCTCCTTATAATTGTTGTTATGTGCCTAGTTAAGCCGCTTCGAGAAGAAGGGCTTGAGCTTGAAGCTCCTCTTCAATCTTTTGCTGGAGTTCGTCTTTGACCTGGTTGCAGCGAGCATGGGCCATCTTGAAGAACTCAGGGTTCTTCTCAAAACCAATCGCTTTACGACCTTGCTTCCATGCACTCACAATGGTTGAGCCAGACCCGCAGAACGCATCTAAAATGATGTCTGATTTTGCTGAATGGTTCTTCACAAGAGGGTCCATCATCCATGAGTACTTCTCAGTGGGATGCCCTGTCACCTTCTTACCAATGGAGCCTTCGTAGCACTGAGTCATTTCTTTCTGAGCGCCGAAATTGAAGGTGTAGCCTTTACCCTTTGTAAGCCAGATGGCCTCTTCGATGCTTGAGCGATAATTTAATTTTGTGATACCAGGGACAGGGTTGACCTTCTTGAAGTACACCTTGTTCTTGAAATTAAGGTCAAATTCCTGCTCAATCAGATAAGTGATTAAGCCTGTGTATTTACGGTCAAGGAAAAGGATGCAGGAAGCACCATCTTTCATGACACGGTGGAACTGAGCTACATAAGGCTTGAACCATTCCCAGTAGGCGTTCATGTCGTTCCAGGCGTCCTGGAAGTCGTTGCCCCACGCTTGGCTAGTGGATACAATCTTCCCACCTGACTTGGTAAGCTTGCCCTTCGAGGCGATCCCATAAGGGGGATCTGTAAGCACAAGGTCAATACAAGAATCAGGAAGATTCTTCATGCCTACAAGGCTGTCTTGATTGACTACACCTTGTGAAAGATATTGATTGAGGTGCTTTGTTTTGACGTTTTTGATATCCATGCTTTTCTCCTTGTTGTTAAGCATGGACGCAGTTTATTTTTTTGAATTATTTATCTCATTCGCGCTAATGAGGCCCGGCAACAAGGCCATTGGGGATAAAAAGAAGATTGTGGAGAATGTGGAAATTCGGAAATTCTGGGAAATCTCCAGAATCGTTGAAAAAAGGAGTTTGGGGTGAGCCACGGCGATTGGGATAAAGAGCTTGTAGCGATGAGAACCCGCTACTGGGCAGAAGAAGTCAAGAAGGCGGCAGGATTTGAAGGGAAGAAGGACAAGGACTTCATCGATGCATGCCGCTTTGGAAGCACCAAGCTTTCAGATCTTGGTGGCATGACATGGGATGGCTATTTGGCCGGGAAGAAGAACCCGGTCTACAAGTCTGTAGATGCCGTGGAGCAGGTGCTACCTGGTACGGCAATCAGCTTCTACAAGGGCCCCAATGGACTGGAGCTCTGGAAGATCCTGGCTGGCGATACCAAGGAGGCGGAAGCGCTGCTGGACAGCACGTTGGAGGCTGAGTACGGTGTCGGAGCTCCGAGAGGTTGGGATCTTGGAGAGAAGGTCTTCTGGCTCGTACTGTCCATACTGGGCTTCCCAGTGGCTCCATTCGTTGAGCAGATGAACAAGATAGTGGTCAGGGTTGGCAACGAAGATAAGCCTCTCATTGAAGAGGGCGAGGAGTTGCCATGGTCCGACATCCAAGACCTTGTTGACCAAGGCGTGATCAACCTTCCTATGGACGGTGGAGAGGTTCGATTGGCTTCTCTGCTGGCCGCATGTGACACGACGAGGCAGATCTACACCCTAGACAACACTCTCTCTATTTTCGGTAGTCACCTAGTGAGCTATGCCTTTGATCGCTACCATAAGGATCGTGCGGATCTAGCCTTCTCGCCGGGCTTCATCGTGGCAGCACTTGGACTGCTTCCGTTGGCAGAAGCGGCAAACAACAACCGACTCGCGCATATCGCAAGGAGTTTCAACCAAGGGTTGCTCTCTGGTGCTTTCGCCGTTGAGCTTCCTGAGGTTCAAGCCGATCTGGAAAGCTATGTGAGGAAAAAACTTATCTAGATCTTGACTTCAAGAATATATCGGTTAAGGTATGAAAGTTATCTGTTATATCCTCAAGATTTAGCGATAACATCATAAGTTAATTGGTCTAATCAAAAGTGGCACTCGCAAGGGTGCTATTTTTTTTGTCTTTCAGATTTTGAGCCTGGACGCTCCTTCCTTCTCCACTAGATTCTCGCCAAGATTTTGATGAAGAATTGCCTTCTCTAGCCATTGGCATGCTTCACTATCGGCTTGAACAATTAGCCTTCTGATCTGCTCGTGTCGGAGTGTTTGACCTACTTTGTTGAAAAGATAAGCAAGCACTTCAATCTTGTTGCTGATGGCTGCTACACATAGAGAAGGGTAGAGGTCGTAATAGTCCTTGGACTCAACTATGTGTTTGACATAATCCAGTCTTCCCATAAAGGATTGATGCCGCAGCAATGCTTGATTGGTTTGGCTGATCAACTTGAGTATGTGATCTGTTTTCGCCTTAAGTGGCTCATATTCTTGCCAGCTACGACTGTATAGAACGACGTTGAGGTCATGCTCACCCATACCAGGGCGGTCAATAAGATAGGTCGCAATTTCAAACTGCTTGAGCTTGATAGATCTTTCCAGCAGGGCAGTGAGGTCAAAGATGCGAGGATCGAGTGTAGGAATCTCAATGATGTGCGACAGAACCTCTATGTTTCCGTAGTAGGCTGCACTGAAAAGGCATTCATTGATGTCTTGGGCTGAAGGCATCTCTGCTTGGATGATTTGTAGTGCTTGTCTAGGCTCATTCCTTATGCATGCTGTGTGTAATGTTTGTGGCCACTCCTGATTCATAAATTTTCCATGATTTCTATTCATCGTATTTGAATGAGTGGCAGTGTCAAATTTGGACACGTAGTGTAAGCCGCTAGGCTTTCCCCGAAGATGAGGCTCGCGCCGATTGAGCGAGGTAGACTAACTAGAAGAGCACCCTCATCGCAGGGTGCTCTTAGTTTATCTAAGTCTGTCATTTGGAGAGCCATTTAGCCTCACGGCGATTGAGTGGACGATGGTTTATATCTTTGTCCTTGTTGTTATTGTTGTCTTGATGTTTAGCTCTTGGTTAAGTCTCATGCTGGTTTCGATCTTTTCTATCTGAGGGAGGTAGAACCACATGAACGCCTTCTTCCAGTTGAATTTCTGATATCCCTCGTAGATGAAGAGCTCCCCATGATGTTGTGTGAAGATGTTGGATGGGAAAACCTTTTGTACCAAATTGTGCTGATACAGAAGGTTCATGGCTTCCTTGATGCTTCTGTTCTCCCTGTTGGTGATCTCATTCCATTTGCTGACTAGATTCAGTCCTAGCGGACTACTCCCTCTTAAGGTGTTCTCAATGTCTGCCTGGACATGAGTAAACCAATCCCATGCGTCTGTCTCGTTGGCTCGCTCGTCACTTCCACAATCTAGGCAGTACGTTTCCTCTGTGAAGGAGAAGACGATGCCTGGAAAATCGAGAACACTTTCTTGTGCTTGAGCGATTTGGGAGAAGCTTGGATTCTCCCTGGCGGCTTGATAGCTCATAAGAAGGGTGTATGAGCCTGAACCATCTCCGTCTGCCTCAGCATGCTCAAAGAAGGTCATCAAAGCTTCTTGTGAGACATGAACGCCATCACATTCAGCTAGAGCTGTTTGGATGTCTCTAAACAATCTTTCCTTATCTTGCTCGCTCATCTCCATATCGCTTTTTACCCATCGTTAGTCGCTCAGTTCATGTTAAAAAATTTTCTGAGGAATTCAATGGTGGACTAGATTTTTATTTTTAGCGTGATATATGAATTGGAGCGACAGTTGGGAGGAGGCTATGTTAAGAGAAATAGAAGACATCATGCAGGCTGGAAGCACTGATGAACTGAAGAGGATTCTTGAGAGTATTGTTGGGGGCTATGAGGTTCCGTACTTTCTGTACGGGATCAGAATTCCCCAAGTCAACAAGCAGCCGAAGGATATGGTGATCAACGTGTATCCCAATGGCTGGATGGAACACTACTACAAAGAGAACTACATTCAGGTTGATTCAGTTCTGCACTACAGCCTCAATAACAACTTGCCGACTGTATGGCGGGACGATCTGTTCTCTACCTCCAGCAAGATGAGAGAAGAGTCCAAAGACGCTGGTATGCAGTTTGGAGCGAGCTTTCCTATCCATAGTGCCACTGGAGAGAAAGGCATCTTCTCCATAGCGAGCCCTCGTGCGAAAGACATCAATACCAATGTCTTTATGTTGATCTCAACCTTACTGCCTTTCATTCATGACAAGTTCAAGGATTTGGAACGAGAGGCTATGTATCCCAAACTTCCTGCTTTATCAGATAGGGAGAAGGATGTGTTGGCATGGAGTGCCATTGGGAAGACAGCCTTTGAGACTGCTTGCATCATGGAGAGCATATCTGAAGCTACAGTGGTGTTCCATCTGAAAGCCGCTATGAAGAAGCTCAACTGCAAAACACAAAGGCAAGCTATCGCACTTGCACTTCAACATAGACTGATTCTCATCTGATTCGCTAGATTTCAGAGCTTGCGTTGCCCTTTGGCTTCTTTTTCATCTAGGTTGGACTGAAGTGATTCGTTGAGCTTCTTCTTCTCTAGATAGTGATCAAACTCGCTCTTAGTAACTTCGTGTCCGTTGATCCACCACTCGGTGCTACCGTCTGCATAGGTGATAGCAGGTCCATGTTCGCTATGAATGAATCCTTCGTCATTGAGATGGATCATGGTTTCTTCACTATCCAAATAGAAGTCTTCTGACTCATCCAACCTTACTTGGACTTCGAGCGATTTTCCCTCATTTGGGCTGTAGAAATGTGCTGTGTAGGGGTATTCATAATCAAGACTCATTTTTGTTCTTCCTGTTCAATAATTTGTATTTTATTCCTCTCTTGGCAAGGTGTTTCAACATGACGTTTTTGGCAACCTTGTAATCGAGAAAAGCAAGTAACTCATCAGATGTGTACTGAGTCGTATCGATTGAGTGAAGCTTCTCCCAGATTGGAGCCATTTCATCTTTTGAGCGGCGATCTTTGTAGGTCGGAATGTTATGTTCAGTAACGATCTGGGATAGCCGCTCATATGTGGTTCCGATCATTGCGGCTAGTCGTGATACGGCATAGTTCTGGGTTTCAATCTCACGTAGCTTTTCTAGCACAGTGGCAGTGCGCTGGTGGCGAACTGGATTTTCATTTTGGTTTCTACTCTTGGTGCTTCGGACTATTTTGTATGGGATATTTCTTCCGTAAATGATTGAGCTGAAACTATTGAGTGTTCTTCCATTGCCAATGAGTTCATATAGCTGACGCACTGTGTACTGTGATGAGTCGATGTTCAATTCTTTGAGTGCTACGTCAATCTTCCGAGGTCTATCTGACCAGTGAGGAATTTTTCTTTGGTAAATGAATTTCTTGAAAGCCTTTGGCTCCCAACCATCACCCGCGAGATTGAACAGCTCATGGATTGAGTGCTTGGAGGTGTCCAAGCCGGTCAGTTTCTGTAAAGTGTATTTAACGACCACCTTTTCTTGTCTCGCTTTTTTGTTTCTATATGGAATCTTGTTCTTGTATAGAAACTCGCGTAGCGATTTGAAATTGCCTCCTACCATTTCATGTAACTCTTTGATGGTGTACTGGCTGGTGTCATCAATAGTTGAAAGCCTTTCCTCTTTGTTGAACGAGTGGGGGATGCGGTTCTCTTTGAGAATATAAGCGAGAGCGCCGAGGCTGATGTCGCTGAGTCCATCTATTGGCAATTGGTGGATCTCGCTGATTGATAGGTAGGCGGTATCAAAATCCCTCAAGGCTATGACAATCAGTCCGTTTTTGATTTTTCGTGCTTTATTTGGCAATAAATGCAACTCATTGGCATGTTGTAGTGCTTCGTGAACCCTCTGTCTGCTAACTCCAATCTCATTCGCAATGCTGGTACTCGTTACTTTTATGCCTTGTTTTTTGAGTTTGGTTATGGCTGTATGTATCCTGTCAATAGTAGGCTTATCGTCTTTACTTCTTACTTGAGCGGGAAACCGGTGACGAGGTTTGATTCTCTTGAAGCTTGATGTGCCCTCCAGTTCCTTTAATATCGATTCTTTGTCCATCGCCTTCTCCTTTGTATTCTTCTTCTTATAAAGGAAAATTTGCTGTTGTCAATATCGTTATTGTATGAGTTCAGATTTTTTGCTTTTTGTTGGTATTTCCAACTTCAAGATCAGCTTCTAAGCTATCCCGCAGAAATTTTTTGAAGGTATAGTCGTCAAATTCTTTCTGAGTCAGCTTCACCCCATCAACCCACCATTCCTTCTTGCCGTCTATGTAGTTTGCCATTCTCATCTGAGTAAACTACTGCTTCATCATCGTTATAAGTGGCTAAATTTCTCCCGCTTACAATTTCATTTCTTACGACGAATGTTTCTCCATCAACAGCCTTCACCTCAAACCATTCTTTTCTCATATTTTGTTCCTTGTAGTGGTGGGGGTATTGGTTTCCTTATTTAAGGAGCTGGAGAGCTTTGTTTTGAGCTTATTGACCTTCTTCCACTCCTTAGCCCATTCACGAATGTGATCTGCTCCAGGTACTCTGTTGCGTATGGCAAGGCTTACATCCAGACCAAGGTGAGTGACAAGGTATTGAACAAGTTCCAAGTTTTTTCCACTGATGGCTTCTTTCAAATGCTCATCTTTGGCACGAATACCATGAGTGACCATGAGTTGAATTATCTCGATAGTTTTACTTGTCTCTAGCGCATTTTCTGGCTCTTCGCCAGGAAGTAGTGTTGCTGCACTAGCTCGCTTGATCACATAGCTCAGTGCTTGTGGACCATGAAAACTCAGATTCAAATTGATCTCATGTGTTCTTCTTAGTTGGAGCATGTCCTCAATAATTGGTTTGTAGCCAAGCCATGAAGCAGCCATAAAAACAATCTCTTCATCGGAATAAAGGAATCTGGTTCCTTTTTCCTCGTAGGCTAGTTCTAGAGCTTTGCTCAAATTCTTAACTGCTAATTCATCCACATTAGCGGTTGATTGAAGTGGTGAGTTCATTGTTCGTCTGCCTCTTCTTCCTCATCTGTTCCTGTTTCAAGATCGCTTGATGATGCAGAAGTGCCATCGTCAGAGTAGGAAGTCGATGAATTCTTTGCTGAGGAAAACGCATTGATCACACTTTGCAGATCTCCAGCACCTTCACTCTTCAATAAATCAATAAACCATTTTTGCTGGCTGACTTGTTTGATATCTTTGCTTAGAAATTCTTGGATGCGCTTCTCAATGCTTATGCCCTGAAATCCATAAAGAATTCGTGCAGCTATATACGTTGTCTGATCTATTCTTGCGCTAATGCGCACCTTGGCTTTCATATTACTTTTCTTCATTGATTTTTCTTTCGTTGCCATTTTCTTCCTTGGTGTAATGTTTATTTGACTGTACTATTAAAACGCGTTTTTGCGATTTGTCAAATAAATGATGTGGAAATTGGCGCAAATTGCGATGTGATATAAAAACACAATTCGAATTAATTCATAGAGATATTGTGTAATAAGGAAATGCCGCAAATGTCTTTATAGTTTAGTCCTCGTATGGAAGCATCTATTCATCGCTCAATATTTTTGTGATCTTGAAGTGTCATGCTTCCATATCGTTTCTGGTATGAAAACGTCGAGACATGACATTTCCGCGAAATGTGGAGTTTGATAGATGTAGACATTTTCAAGATCAAGTACCTAACCCCCTAAAAACATAAGCACACACGGAATAGTCTGCGACTTTTCCATATGTGCTTCGCACCTAAACCCTCTACAGGCAATACTCTTACCTAGGACACAGGGTCAACACTTTACTTTTGCCATTTTTCCTTTAAGATCAATAAAAAGGGATAACAAAAAATGGCTACTAAATCTATCAGAATTGATGAGGCTCTGATTTTAAAATCAAAAGAAAGAGGCTTCCAATCAGCAAACCAATATTTTCATTATCTTCAAGAGTTTGAAGAGCACTATCTCAAGAGTGCTGTTGGGCAAATAACCAAGTCCCATAATGCGGTCATGACCTTCCTTGAGTTAGAACGTCTCGAACTTTCACAGCTCAATGAAACTCTCAAACTTTTCCTTGAAAAGGTGGACATCGAGTTGCAACTTACACAGCGTGAGCGTGACTTTCTAGAGCGTCTAATGCGTGCTAACGAGAAGAAAGGCACTTGGTCTTACGATGAAAAAAAGAGGGTGGGTAACAAGAAAAATGATGCTAAGAAGTGATGTGCTGGTATGAGCGAGTTAAAGAATGGGCGATGTGAGGAGTGGGGCGGAAGTTTTTCTTGGTACAAAAATGGAAAATATCACCGTGAAGATGGACCTGCACTTGAGTGGCAATATGGCAAACATAAAGAATGGTACGTGGATGGTGTTTTGCACAGGGAAGATGGTCCTGCCATTGAGCAATTGGCTGGAAATAATGAGTGGTGGATTCATGGGGTGCAATACACAGAAGATGAATTCAATGCCTATTTGGACAAAAAGAAACTCAACAGATCGCTTCATGGGCAATTGGATGTAAAGGCGAATAAAAATAAGAAAAGTAAGATATGATTAATGTGGAATGGAGAAGTGTTGCCCATGGATTTGATTACAAGAAATACCTACAGAGGCAAGTGCAAGATGTGCTGGATGACCTGGACGATATGCAGGCCGATCCCAAGATGGCTTACTATGCGAAGTCAGGTGAATTTACTGTTCACAACCTAACTAGAATTTCTGGAGCTCTAGCAGATCGATTCAACCTAGCTGGTGAGGCAACACTCAAAAAGCTTGAGGAGATTTCCAGACTGGAGCTTGGAGAGCACCCTGATGTAAAGAAGTCTCTGAACATCAAATCCAAGGTCAAACATATCCTCACTACCCCAGAGTACCCAAACGGTATTGAGGTATCCAAGAAGGACATCAAACGAGGTTTTACCGTCTTAAAAAAGAAAGGAAGCAAGGACAAGGCAGATACGATCCGAGTCGATTTCACCTTGGACCAGATCAAGGAAGAGGTGGTCACAAACCGTCGCACTTCCTTGGAGCTCATCTTCTCGCTGGATAAATCCTTCTCGTACCTGTTCTTCTCAGACAAGCTTTCCATTGAGCAGAAGAAGGCGATGCAGGAGATCATCTTTGAGGCTAAGCACAAGGCCATGGAAGAGATCATCTCTCCAATGCTTGTTGACCTACATGGCGAGCGTGGAGAAATGCTCTTTTACGATTTCATGCACTTGGACAATCGAGAGCAGGACCCCCATATCCACATTCACAGCAACGTCTCCAACCTCATTCGTTTCGAGGACGGCACGTACCGTGTGATCGAGCCTCGTGAGCTCTTCAAGAATGGGACAGCGGAGAGGGTGGACTTTCAGTTCAAGTCCATCGTGCTTCAAATGATGCAGCAGCGCTTGCCAGAGATTCCCATTGAAGCCTACGACAAAGATTTCCAGGTGGTGGAGGGCAAGGCTGGTGGTGGTATCTCCGAGATCAAGGACTTTCGTGTTGCCTTTGACGACGAAACCACACGTGCTATCCGCTCAAAGTACACCCACGATAAGAAGCTCAAGGACCGTATCGATCTAGACAAGCGTGAGCTCTACCAGAAGTGCCAAAACGACTTATGTGTATTGGAAGCTCAGTACAAAGCTGGTGAGCTTGACCAGGATACCTACCTAAAAGAGGTAGCAAAAACCAACCAAAAATATGCCGAGGACTACGAATATCTATCCTCTCGCAAATACAACAAGCTCGTTCAGCGTGAGCTCGTGAACAAGAAGGAAATCGTCTCGCTACATGAGAAGCAGGAGCAGTTAGTCCAGAAGGTTGCTGAGATCGACATCAAGATGAAGAAGGCGGACCAGGTAAAGGAGATCCGCCGTGCCTGGTCTGATGAGCAGATCCTGGAAAACCTTACCAATCGCAGCCCCAAGTTCACTCGCAACGATCTGATCCGAGACATCGCCAAATACCGTGGTTTGGGGGTGGAAGCAGCATGGGTGGCAGATGCAATCATCCGCGACAACCCAGACATTTTTGCCTTGCCACGTGCGACCCAGAACAGCAACAGCCCATATGACCAACCCACATTCACGTTGCGATCATTGGCTGAGCTTGAGCACGAGAACATGGGTCTTATGCGGACGTTGGTGGACAACCGTGTGCCCACCACATGGGTGAAAACCATGATCGAGCAGGCTCAAGCTGCAGGAGGGTTCACGTTCAAGGATGAGCAGAAGGAATACCTCCAAAACGTCTTCTTGCCATTTGGCGTGAGCATTGTGGTCGGACTACCGGGTACCGGCAAATCGTTCGCCATGCGTCATGCCGTAGATATCGCTCGTGCGAAGGGGCGAAAAACCTACGGTTTGGCACCTACAGGTAAGGTAGCCAGCGCTATCGCCCATGAGGCAGGAACCGACTATGCCGCCACCATCGATAAGTTTCTGATCGACGTGGAGCAGGGCAAGGTTGAGCTCCATGCTACCGATATCATTTTCGTAGACGAGGCTGGGATGATCGGCACTCGCAACTACAACAAGCTGTTGAAGGCAGTGGAGGCCGCCGGCGCCAAACTCGTGCTGATCGGAGATAACAACCAGCTCGATCCCGTATCGGCCGGAAACACTTTCAACGAATTCATCAAGGAACATGCTGGCAAGACCTACACCACCATCCTTTCCGAGATCAGCCGCCAGAAGAACAAGGATGCTCTGGAAGTCGCCAAAACCGTTTCTGGTCAGAAGAGCATGGCGGCTCTCGGTGGAACCGCTCAAGAGCAGTTGGAAGCATGGCAAACCGAACGTGAAGCAGCAACTCATATCGCGGAAGCCTTCGATCTGCTGGAAGCTACTGGCCGTGTTCAGCAGTACAACACCACCAAGCAGATGCTCTCAGATGTCATGGACAGGTTCTCCAAGGCTCCTGAGCCCTATGAGCAGAAGATCCTACTTGCCTCCACCAACAAGACGGTAGACACCTTGAATGCTCAGATCCAGGCACAACGTGCCAAGGCTGGAGAGCTTGGTGCGAAGGTAGAGGTCGCTGGTGAAGAGTTCTATGTGAATGACCGAATCGTTATTCAGAAGAACAACAAAGAGGTCAAAAATGGCGACTTCGGTACGGTCAAAGAAGTCACCAAGGATGGTTCGTTGGTGATCGCTTTCGATAATGGGCAGCGTAAAACGGTCGATCCCAAGAAGTCCAGGATCAATCTTGGATATGCCATGACGGTCCACAAGTCCCAAGGTGTGACCAAGACCCAAACTTTCCATGTTGGTGAGGAGTCCGCATTGAACAATGCCCAGTTGTTCAACGTGGCAGCGACACGTAACACTCAGTTCTACACCTTTTTCTCAGTCAAATCCGAGTACCAGGCCGTCAAGCAATCGTACTGCCGTGCCTCAGACAAGATCAGCTTGTTGGATGTGCGCAATATTATTCAGGCAGAGGAGCAAGCCAATCCTGATCGCATCGTAGACCTGAAAAAAAGACTGGAGAAGAAAAAAGCTCGTTTAGAAGCCAGCAAAGAGGCTTCTGCCAAGGCCAACAAGAAGGTGGTCACTGAGGACACCATCAAGCAAGCATTCAAGGACGTACACAAAGCCCTTCACGCATATGTGCCACCTACTTACGAGCAGATGCAGGAACGCCTGGTCATGAACTTCGGTTGGAACTGGAAAGATTCAAAGGAATGGATCGTAGAGGCTGCTAAAGAAGGCAAGGCATTCTATGCGGACAAGTCACAGTTCGATAGTGCCAAAGAAAGGCAGTATGCCGTTCGTGGCTATGTCAGCAAGAAGATCGATGACATGTTTGATACAAGTGGGAAGAATAATAGTGTTAGCAACAAGAAGAAAGCCAAGGTGGAGAAAGAAGAGGAATCCTACATTAGTACCGTGCCTTCCGTATCCGAGGTCAAGCAGTCCATGTTTGCACTACGTGGTTTGGAGCCAGAAGACGATGAAGATCTCACCTTCCACCAATCCAAAACCATGTTGATCGTGGAGTTGAGATACAACTTGCGTGAGGCTGAAATGTGGGTTCAGGAAGCCACTGAGCAGGTGAGGCAGGAGCAGGCTGAGTATTTGGCGGGCCTACCAACTGAGCAAGAGCGAGAGTTGGCAGTTGAGAAGATGGTAAGCGATGCTGTCAGATATATCGTGGAAAGAGACAGGCACAAGGTTGATAAGAACAAGCCTATCTGACGAGGTTGCCTAATGCAAAAAAGCACCCGAAGGTGCTTTGGTTGCTTCGCTTAGTTGAAGAATGACAGTCTTGCACGTATGCGTTCGATAACGGTAGGGGGCATGGTGATGACGTGTTCTGCCTGCTCTTCATCATCTTGGTAGGTGATGGTGTTCGGTCCGATAGCCAAGGGTTCGTGACCAGGCACACCGTCCCAAAACACCTTGTAGTGCCGTTTCGCTAGAAGCTCGCCTTGCTCATTCGTGATGGTGAGCTCAACGGCGTCCATGCTGTCACCAAAGAAATGGCTGTTGTTCGTTCCACTTCCGCAAATGTTGATGGTGTATTTCTTGCCACCAAACTCTTTTACGCCGCCATTCAGTTTGCTGTTGTAGTTGTAGCGTTGGCAGTCGATGTAGTCGTGATTGCCCTGAAGGAGGAAGAGGGCAGCAACAGCCATCAGAACAATCACGGCACCAATGATCAACGTCAGCGTGAGCGGCTTCTTCACATTGGCTCCGATGGTCGGCATATCGTTTCCAGCTTGAATTGAATTGGTTTGTTCAGCTTGAGAAGCAGTGGCTTGCTATAGATCATGAAGTCGCCACCACGATTGTGCTTCTGACGCCATTCATTGTAGCTTCTGTTGTAGACAGGATAATAAACGTTCTTTTCCAAGAGCTTTCTGAACCCTGGTCGCTTATCAACTGGCTTGTCTACCGGGTTAGGTGGCACATATGACCAGTTGATGGTCGTTTCTGAGATCTCGGAGCTACCCATCTGAGTATGGAGCTTCTTGCCGTCAATCAGATCACTGACCGCAGCCCGGTAGGACAGGATCATGTCCTTCTTGTTCCAGTGCCCAAGGTATTGGCTGTTCCCATCACCTTTGTCATTGAAAGAGTAGTTGTCCTTCAAGTAGACGTAAATGTGGGTGATCGTAGCCGTTGCATCAATACAATAGGTCTTGGTTTTTGCCTCTCTATCGTATTGGAAATACTTCTCAGCGGAAACATCCACCTTCCCAACTGCTGCATAGAGGTTGAAGTTCCCCAGTGCTGCTGTCAGGTCTGTCAGGGCCAAACCATCAAGTGTGGCACTTGTCGGAATATCTTGGAATTGGAACTGCCAATCAATGTGAAACTGCCTTATGTCATTGAGAAAAGGGGTGGTGTCAAACGAGAAATCAACCGAACCCTTGTCAACGAAAGCACTTTTTATATGCCTCGTGACCTTCTTCTTGGCTTCCTTGGCGGCATTGGCTGAGTAGATCTTCTGAGCAATAAGCTCATCGTAGCGCTTCTGAACACTTCCAAATTTCAACGCCCACTTGAGAGTTACAGTGGTGTCGTCAATTGGTTGTACAGAGTTGGGATCATCGTTGTAGATATGTTTGGGGCTGGCAAACCATTCCCTAGCAATCTTGGCAGCAACAGGCCAGCCAATGGCATCCATGGCTTTTGGCACGTCTTGCAGATCGAACTCGGGGATCTGCTCACGGTCCTCAGCTTCAACCTCTTTGGGTTGAGGTTTAGGTGGTTCCTTCGGCTGCTGCTTCTTGGCCTGTTCAGCGAGCAACTTCTGACGTGCAGCTTCCGCTTGCTGAGCCTTGATCTGCTCAGCGGTAGGCTTAGGCGGTTTGGGAGGAGGAGCCTCACCAGGTGCCGGCCGTGCATATGAGATGGTTTGGAGCGTATTGATGGGAACGGCGCCGCTTGACCCAGCATGAGCCTTCCATACGGTTCCACGAAAGATCGCAGGCTCCATGGTGTAGTACGGAACCTTCCTCACCTTTACGCCCATAGCAGTCCATTATCGATTGGAGGACCCCAAGGAATATCATAGGTATGACAAATGAGCAACAAGGCAGTGGAGCAATTTGACGAAGATTAAGGTTTGAAAATAGACGGTCAGTTCTGTCTTCACCCGCTCACTTCTACCACACGATCAAATCTCAACCCTCCTAGGTTGTGCTTTTCCACAAGTTCCCTAAATCTATCAGTTGCATAAATCTTCATCGCTAGTTCTCTGATCGTGAAAATATAGTCATCATGCGGATAGCTTTCATTGAGTACTACCTTGTGGAAAATCTTTCCTCGCTCTGCTTGCCTATAGTCGGATTTCTCTAGATTAACTAAAGATAGGTCATAGACGTTTTTATTGGCGTAGAACCCGTAAAACTTTTTCCTTTTACTATTGGTGATTATGGGAATAATTTGACCTGTCTTTTCTAAAAGATCCTTTAGGCATTCAACGGCTCTTTCGCTAAGAATAAGCAAGCAATTTGCCCCTATGGTGATATCCATCTTGAAATTCCTCTTTCCATAATTGCTTCCTTCTAGTTCAAGAACTACAGGCTGGTAAGTTTTCAGGTCAATATTTTTCCATTCCCAGTATTTGCCAACAAAAACATCCTCTAGTTCGTTGAACTTCTCATGGAAATGAGAGAAGTTATCGTGATCTGTTCTTAGGTCATACACATTGCTCATAAAACATTTCTCCAATCTGTTGTGTTTGGTGCATTTTGCAAGATGCCCCTTATTTTGTTTAATTCATTTAAAACTTCTGCCTTCCCGCCCCGTTGATCTGCATTGTAAATTGCTTGATTGACTGCATCTATGTATTCACTGGGATGACGGCCGTTGTGAATGATGCCGTTTGCTACAACTGCATTTGGGGTAGGTAAATAGACACCATTCTCCGCATCATTAAGCTGAATTCCATGTGCTGCTAAGATCGCTCTTGCTTGAGCCGCATCCGCAGCGGTAGCAGGAACAATGTGATGGGCTGCATAACCTGCTGGCTTAGCACCCATACCCGCCGCTTCCATGTTCCCAGCTAGGATGGTGGAATTCTGTTTGGCAAGTAGATACTGTTCCCATGAATTGATATTTTCATAGGGATACTCCATCAAGGGATTTATCTTTTGTCCCTGAGGATTACGGATGATGTTGCCAATCTTGGTAGGGCTACCAGGATTGGCTAATACATTGCCTGTAGGGTTGTCCTGCTGGAGATTGGCGTAGACAGAAGGACCATTAGCTACGGCACCTCTGAATGGAGGGATTTGTTCCAGTCCTATGAGTTCAGCTAATCTGCGGTACCTTGTGTATTCTTCTAGGGTCTGTGCTTGCGCTAGATCTTTGCGAAGAAGCTTGGATACAGGATCTAGGTAATTTTGATGCTGCTGGAAGAATGGCTCAACGTTGTCTGGATTGTTGGAGAGATCGTTGATGACATTCTGGTAGGCTTGTCTGTTCAAACTTAAGCCTACAGCGGCCGCTCCACCAACTGCTGCAACAGCAGGATTTTCTTTCAAGAAATCCAACACGCCTGCATTGGCATTAGTTGCTGATATAGATAAGGCTATCGCTCCTAATAGTATCTTAATTTTTGTTCGATTCATTATTAAAGTCCTTATATTGACCTCAATAATTTAGCGTACATTTTCATTAATTACAATGCGGCAACATTGTAGTTCAAAGAAATATTGCTGTTATCTACAAAGATAATAGGCAATAAAAAAGCACCCATGGGTGCTTTTGAATGAAGATCGATCTTGGGGAGCTTTACGAGTTGAAGATAGACAGCCACTTCTTCCTTCTCTTGATCGAATCCTTGTCTGCCAGCAGGAAGACGAAGAAATCCTCGTAGTGAGGGATCACCATGCCAGAGATCTTCTTCTCAACCTCATACTGCCGTGCCTTGTCCGACATGGCTTCCAGCAGGAGGTGGATCGGCTGGAGAATTTCCACGAGACGCCAGATCACCAGCGGTGCTGCCTTCTCAATCACGAGCTGCCTATGAAAGCAGTCAAACTGGCTCATGGGATGGCCGTCTTCAGTCAGGTTCATGGTGAAGCCGTTGCGGTAGCCAGCACGGTCCATCTTGTACATGAGGCTCATGGCCGATCGGTCCCGTAGGTGGAAAGGTGTGTGCTGCTCGTAGATCGAGCGAGCGACATCGAGCCACTTGTACAGGGGGCTTCTCTCCATCTTGGCTTCGCATACTTCGTTGAGGTTGAAGTAGCGAGACTGCAGCCCGTACTCGGTAAAGAAGGCGATCAGCTCTTCATCGCAGGAGGCAAGGGCAGGGAGCTGAACTCCTGATGCGAAATAGCCAGGCATGAGCTTTTGGCACTCGCCATAGAGGGTCTGGATGTCGTGCCCAAACTGATGCTTCAACTGCTTGATAGTCGGCGTCTTGTAGTCGTTGGTCAGCATGTAGTGGGTCACTACAGCCAGCTTGAGAATCCGCTCCATTCCTATCGAGAGATGGAAAAAGGCAGAGTAGAAGTAACCGTCCTTGTCCTGGAAGAAGTTCGCCTGGAGCAACAGATCGAAGCCCGAGAGGATGGTGTTCTTCGTGAGATGTGCTTCTTGGGCAAGAAGGCTGAATTTCTTATGGAAACCTAACAGGTTCATGTTTTGGCTCGGTAAGTGCCTCAGTTGCGATTCATGCTTAGGGAAGGGGTTCACATCTCCTTTGCCCATAAATTCTACCAGGGAGAATATGTTCGGCTCAAACCTTTGCTTTGACCGAATTGGCATTTCTACAGGCGAGTTCGGACCGAAGATTTTCATTGAGAGCTTTCTTGGCTAGGAAATGATTGAATTCTTCCTCAGAATACTCAACTCCTTCCAACCACCACTCTCTGTCACCATCTGGGTATTCAATCGCCGGTCCATCTTCTCTGTGCTTGACACCATGAAGCCACCATCCACGGTATCCATCAGAGTGTGTGATTGCTGGACCATCCTCCCTATGAAAATTTCCAGTGACGAGCCATTCTTGATCGCCATTAAGTTCCTCGTAGGCCGGACCATCTGAACGATGACGCAACCCGTTTAGATACCACTCCTTTGTTCCATCACCTCTTTCAACAGCAGGACCATCTTCTCTATGTAGCTGGTCATCTTTATACCAACAGATCAAATCACCTTCCTCGTTCTTTCCATTCTTCATTTCTACCTCTCTTGTTTCATCTTAACGATGAAGAGAAATATGTCAATGAAGAGCTTGACCGTGGGTGAGTTCGTAGGCGTTCTGTAGTTCAAAGAAACATTACCGTTATCTACAGTGGAACTGAACAAGGCATGGAAAACAAAAAAGCACCAAAGGGTGCTTTTGATCTAGATTCGCGGTGGAACGTTTACTTGCAACTGGTGGGAACATACTTTCCGACAACTGGAGCCGTATAAGAACAAGCCCAGACCAATGTTCCTGTTGCTGCCTCTGTTGGTGTCAATACTATAGAAGCACCAGCAACCTTCGCATTGGCATTGGCCCCGAATGTTGAGGTAATTACTCCATTAGGGCCAACTACGACAGAAAGAACATACTTTCCCTTAGCCCCTGCATAATTCACGTCAGCGTTTGATGTTATCTTTCCTAAGTCGCCATTATATGAGTAATTATCTAGCACCGCAGTTTTTGCGCCTTCGGCTAAAGTATAACCCTCAGCGACTTGTGCTCTAATGATGTAATCTTGATAAGCGGGTAAGGCTACAGCAGCTAAGATGCCCACAATTGCTACGGTGATCATTAATTCAATTAATGTGAAGCCTCTTTGGTTAATGGCTTTTCTTGGTGTTATCGATTTCATGCTTGTCGCCAAAAATAAATGGCTCGCCGCAAATGCGATGAGCCATCGACATTAGTTATTACTTGCAGCTTGATGGAACATATTTTTGAATGACCCCGCCACCGTAAGTGCATCCCCAGATCAATGTTCCTGATGCATCTGCTGTGGGAGTCAAAGTGATTGTTCCTGGAACAATTTTAGTGTTAGCTTGACCGCCGAAATTTGCAGTAATTGCACCACCAGCGCCAACTGCAACACTTGAGACATACTTGCCAGTGGCACCACCATAATTTACGTCCGCATTGGAGGTAATTTTGGTCAAATCGCCATTGTTAGCAAAGTTTTCGGCAACTGCTGTTTTTGCACCTTCTGCTAAAGTAAAGCCTTCTGCTACTTGTGCTCTGATTGTGTAATCTTGGTAAGCGGGTAAGGCGACTGCTGCTAAAATACCAACGATAGCTACAGTGATCATTAGTTCAATTAATGTGAAACCCTTTTGTACATTCTTTCCAATAATTTTTTTCATATAGTCTCCCTTGTTGTTATTATTGTTCGACTACCATAATCGAAAATTTTGATTTGTCAAAAAATAATTTTGACATGAAATTATGGACTGCTGGTATGATAATTGGATAGAAGGTTGTTGACAAAGTGGCGATCTCAGTTAGGATGATTAGTGACCGAATCCCAATTATTGTGTTCCCACATCGTCATGGTCATTGAAGTGCCGCACTCCCTTGTTGGTACTTCGAAATAGAAAAGGCTCCCGAAAGGAGCCTTTTTTGTTTGGTATCCATTGTTCTCTCGCTGCCACTAGACAAGTGCTTGTCTCGATCAGACATGTGTCAGCTAAGCCCGCATTTTAAGTTGACATTTGAAAAAACGAGGTTATGTATTTGATGTGGT
>CBJMBI010000003.1:0-31264 GCA_966427955.1 uncultured Ktedonobacterales bacterium | reverse complement strand
TGACAACTTCAACAAGCTTACGAGCAATGTCACGGCTCTTTGTCCGAATAACTTCTGCACCTAGATCTTCTGCAAAAATGGCATGCTCTTCTAATCGGCGCAAAGCATATTCTTGTTGTCTACCAGCGTCTTTGCCATACTTGAGAAAGGCAATGAGCTTGCTTAACCAAGCTAGATAGCCTTCTGGTTGAATGGAAATTGCAATCAGGTCAGCATGGAGCCCATGTGCAAGTCGCCAGGCATCACGCAAGACTAAACGAGTATGTGGCCGATGGTCAAAGCCGACTAAGACCCGCTCACTGGCACGCCAAATCTGTTTAATTCCATGATCGGCCATATACTGGTGCAATTGAGACTCGGTCTTCTCAGCTGTTCGTCGTAGGGCTAGTTCACGCAAGGCAGTGAGGTTCCCCTCACGGAAAAAGTTGTTCAGAGCAGGCTCAATGCGGTCTGGAGGATAGATATTGCCATGTTTCATGCGCTGACGCAAGGCATAGGGAGAAATATCGATGAGTTCCACTTCCTCAGCCTGATCCAAGATTCGATCAGGTAGCGTTTCACGCACTCGCACGCCTGTGATGCTCTCAACAAGATCGTTCAAGCTCTCCAGATGCTGAATATTGAGAGTGGTAACGACATCGATGCCTGCATTAAGCAGCTCTTCTACATCCTGATAGCGTTTGGCATGCTTGGAACCAGGCACATTAGTATGAGCAAGCTCGTCTACCAACACTACTTGGGGATGTCGGGCAAGAATGGCGTCCGTGTCCATCTCTTCCAATGTCACTCCACGATAGGTGACCTTTTTGCGTGGAAAAACCTCTAAATTTCCAAGCTGTGCCTCTGTCTGCGGACGGCGATGTGTCTCGACATAGCCCACAATGACGTCTGTGCCACGGCTTGCTCTCCGATGCCCTTCATTAAGCATAGCATAGGTTTTCCCCGCTCCAGCCGCCGCCGCAAGATAGACACGCAATCGACCTCGCCTTGGATGTTGACTGTCTTGCTCAGGAGGAACTGGCCCTCTCACCTTACTGAGAGGATCAGTTCCTAAATCACGGTCCTGTAGATTG
Organism: uncultured Ktedonobacterales bacterium; assembly: GCA_966427955.1. GTDB lineage: Bacteria > Chloroflexota > Ktedonobacteria > Ktedonobacterales > Ktedonobacteraceae > DASYAN01. The sequence goes on along the minus strand of CBJMBI010000003.1, from coordinate 30,191 downwards.
TAGCGCCTGAGGAGTTCTTCGGGATTAGGTCGCTCCTTTTCACGATGATGGCTGCCTGACGTGTCCCGATCCATTACTATCCTATTTCTTCAGAGCATCCAATGCCAGATTGATATTCAATACGTTGACATAGGGTTCCCCAAAGACTCCTAGCAAGCGTCCTTGAATGTGATCCATCACCAACTGACGTACAGTCTCCTGGCTCAAGTTGCGTGCTTGGGCAATACGCGGTACTTGGAACAAGGCACCAGCAGGTGAGATGTCAGGGTCCAAGCCAGAACCTGATGAAGTTACCAGATCGACAGGCACAGGCACCCCCGGATTCTCCTTCTGAAGCTCTTTCACACGCTGTTGTACTGTCTTGATAAGGGTTGCATTGGTTGGCCCTAGATTTGATGCACCTGAGTTCTCCGCATTATAGGGCTGTGGTTTGCTGCCATCATCAGAGAGGGTTGCAGAAGGACGTCCATGAAAATAGCGCGGTGAGGTCCACTCTTGCCCAATCAGGTCTGAACCGACGAGTTTCCCGTTGACATACTGCAAACTGCCATTGGCCTGATAGGGGAAGATCGCCTGTGCAAGCGCAGTAACGATGCCCGGGTAAATCAGCCCAGTAATGATGGTTAAGAGCAACGTCATCATAATAGCTGGTAAGAGGGATTTACGAATGATACTCATATTAGAACTCCTTGTACCCATTACAGTGTCAGGTGCAGAGCCACCAAAATCAGGTCGATGAGCTTGATGCCAATAAATGGGACCACAATGCCACCGAGACCATAGATAAACAAATTGCGACGCAGTAGAGCACCAGCTCCAATAGGACGATATTTAACACCACGCAAGGCTAGTGGTACCAGAGCAATAATAATCACTGCATTGAAAATCACGGCTGAAAGCATGGCACTATGTGGCGTGGCTAATTGCATGATATTCAACGCATTCAATTGTGGATAGGTCACAGCAAATGCCGCTGGAATGATAGCAAAGTATTTTGCAACATCATTAGCAATACTAAATGTAGTCAAGGCACCACGAGTGATAAGCAACTGTTTGCCAACTTCCACGACCTCGATTAACTTGGTTGGATTGGAGTCCAGATCGACCATATTGGCTGCTTCTTTGGCTGCCTGGGTACCAGTGTTCATTGCTAGACCAACATCTGCTTGCGCAAGAGCTGGGGCATCATTCGTCCCATCGCCGGTCATTGCTACTAGACGCCCACCCACCTGCTGCTCTTTGATCAGTTTCATCTTTGTCTCTGGCGTTGCCTGTGCCAGGAAGTCATCAACTCCTGCTTCTTTGGCAATTGCAGCAGCCGTGAGTGGATTATCGCCAGTAATCATGATCGTACGAATACCCATGCGTCGCAATTGATCAAATCGTTCACGCATGCCACTCTTGACGACATCTTTGAGTTCAATCACTCCCAACAGGCGTGCTTGCTTAGCTCTACCATTGACAAGTTGTGTCTCTGCTACGACCAGTGGCGTACTGCCAGCACTAGCAATCGTAGTGACCATCTGATTGAGTTCTTCGCTTCTTGTACCACCAAGCTCTGTCACATAAGTAGCAACAGAGTCCGCAGCCCCTTTGCGAATAGCATGAATAGTTCCTCCGCCAGATTCAAGGTCGACACCACTCATGCGGGTTTGGGCAGAGAAGGGAATAAATGTTACAGGCCCTTGCGCTTCTTCTGACAATCCATAGCGCTCCTTGGCTAGAACAACAATGGAACGTCCTTCTGGTGTCTCATCTGAGAGACTTGAGAGCAGAGCTGCACGAGCCAAATCCCTCTCATCGACTCCTGTTACAGGAATGAAGCGGCTGGCCATGCGGTTGCCCAGCGTAATCGTACCAGTCTTGTCGAGCAAGAGGACATCAACGTCACCCGCTGCTTCCACGGCACGTCCACTCATAGCCAGCACATTGCGTTGGACCATCCGATCCATGCCAGCAATACCTATGGCCGAGAGTAGACCTCCAATAGTTGTTGGGATCAAGCAGACCAGCAGCGCAATCAGTGTAGTCACTGAAACAGCCGAGCCTGAATAGATGGCAAAGGGTTCCAAGGATACTACCACTAGCATGAAGATAATTGTCAAGCTAGCAAGCAGAATGTTGAGAGCAATCTCATTGGGTGTTTTCTGCCGATTGGCACCCTCAACTAGCGAGATCATGCGATCTAGGAATGTTTCACCTGGATTGGCAGTGACCTGCACAACGATCCAGTCGGAGAGCACCCGTGTACCTCCAGTAACCGCACTGCGGTCGCCGCCGCTCTCACGAATCACAGGAGCAGACTCACCCGTAATGGCTGATTCATCAACAGATGCCACACCCTCAACCACTTCACCATCGCCCGGAATAGCATCACCAGCCTCGACCAGCACAAAGTCTCCTTTGCGCAAATCTGGAGCGGCAACTTCTTGCACTGGCCCAAAACGATCGCGACTCGCTAGGCGCTTTGCCATTGTAGTAGTCCGTGCTTTGCGCAGTGTATCAGCCTGGGCCTTACCTCGTCCCTCAGCCATCGCTTCGGCAAAGTTAGCGAATAAAATCGTAAACCACAGCCAGACCGCCACCGCAAGCACAAAAATCGTCTCAGCGGTCAGTTGAGCACGCGTAAACGAGGCCGTTGGTGCAGTCAAGAGTAAGCGCACGAACTCAATGGTGGCGATCACACTGCCAACCTCTACCACGAACATAACAGGATTTTTCACTTGCCAGCGCGGATCAAGCTTCTTGAATGAGTCAAAAATGGCACGCCGCATGATCGCAGGATCAAAGATCGAACGATCCTTTTTGCGATGTGGCTCCCGAGGTTGGGTTTCCAATGGAGGCTGCTCAAGTTGAGAATCTGGTGAATTGGTACTCATGTGTGTGCTCATGTTTAAAATGTCTTTCCTGAAAACATCAATAAGTGCTCAACAATTGGCCCCAGTGAATAGGCGGGGAAATAGGTCAATGCCCCCACAATCACAATCACTCCGATCAACAAGCCGACAAAAGTTACCCCAGTGGTTGGAAAGGTACCCAATCCTGCAGGAACAACTCTCTTGCCTACTAGTGAACCACCTAACGCCAGTACCGGAATGAGAAAGGCAAAACGACCAATCAGCATCGCAAATCCCAAAGTCCAGTTGTAGAAGAGCGTATTGCCCGACAGTCCAGCAAAGGCCGACCCATTATTGCCATTGGCGGATGTGTAGGCATATAGAATTTCTGAGAGCCCATGTGGCCCATTGTTAGTAAGCGCACTGAGTCCCTGTGGCAGCACACTGGCCACTGCGGAGAAGCCCAGGATTGAAGCAGGCAGGATCAGAATAGCTAGAGCGGCCATCATAATCTCTTTGCGCTCGATCTTCTTGCCCAGATATTCCGGCGTTCGTCCCACCATAAGCCCTGCAATAAAGACCGCAAGAATAGCAAAGACAAGCATGCCATATAGCCCAGAGCCAACTCCTCCAAAGACCACTTCACCAAGTGCAATATTGATCAGCGGGACCAGCCCACCCAGAGGTGTATAGCTATCATGGAAGCTATTAACTGCACCACATGAAGTATCTGTTGTCACAACAGCCCAAAGTACCGATTGAGTAATACCATAACGAACTTCCTTGCCTTCCATATTGCCACCTGGCTGATAAGCCGTGATGCTTTGATCTGCACCAACTTTTGCCAGGAGTGGATTACCTGCCTGCTCCGCTGTCATGGCAACAGTGAGACCAATGAGAAAGAGCAGTGCTGATGCAATCCAGAGTACCCAGCCCTGCCGTGTATCACCTACCATCTTGCCAAACATATAGAACAAGCCTGCCGGGATAGCAAAAATTGCCAGGAGTTCAAGCAACTGTGTGACCAGATTGGGATTCTCAAAAGGATGAGCAGAATTAGCATTGAAGAAACCACCACCATTTGTGCCAAACTCTTTAATGAACTCTTGAGAGGCAACCGGCCCCTGAGCAATGATTTGTGTGCCCCCATCTAAAGTATGAACAACGGTATAAGGATTGAAATTCTGGATAACGCCTTGTGAGACTAGGATAAGAGCGCCCACAATAGAGATAGGCAAAAGAATATAGAGGATACAACGAGTCACATCTACCCAGAAGTTTCCAAGGTGCTGCGCACTACGGCGAGCCAGCCCACGCACAAGTGCTACAGCTAGGGCAATACCCACAGCCGCAGAGGCAAAATTGTGAAATGCCAGCCCTGCCATCTGGGTGAGATAGGTCATAGTCTGCTCACCAACATAGTTTTGCCAGTTGGTATTGGTTGTAAACGAAGCTGCTGTATTGAACGCAAGTCCTTGCTCAACTGGTCCAAAGCCCTGTGGATTAAAAAATGAACCATGCCATTGCTGGGTCCGCTCGATCAGGTACAGGAACAACATTCCCACTACACTGAAGAGTAACATATCAATCACATAGCGCGTCCACTTGTGCTCTTCCTCTGCATTGATACCAGAGAGTCGGTACAACACTCGCTCGACAGGCACAAGCACAGGTGAAAGCCAGGTACGTTCACCAGTAAAGACCTTTGCCATATAAAGACCAAGCGGCTTTGTGATGAGTAGGACTAAGAGTAGAAAGATAAGGACCTGCACGACACCATTGAGTGTTACAGGCATATAATTCACCTCACTTATGATTTGAATAATTTAAAATTTTTCCGGTGCCAAAAGGGCGACTACCAAATAGATAGTGACCAACAGCGCCACGATACCCACCAGGATATACTCCAGTGGTGTATTCATAATGGGGGATTCCTTTCTATAGATGATCACAGCCAACCGTGAAGCCTATTAGAAGAACAAATGACACTACAGTTACAAAAACAACAATGAGGTCAAGCATGATACGATTCCTCCTCGCAAGACAGTAAAAGCTCTGAAGCTTAACTGCATTGCCCCAATCAGACTTAAGCCTTGGCCTTGCTCCGCTGAGCCGCTTCGGCAGCCAAGCGCAGTAAAGCATCCATGGGAAAAGGTTTGGGCAAGTATGCTAAGGGATGAAACTCAGCTAGTCGATGTGGACTGACACGTACAGCGGATAGTACTACGACAGGGAGTTTGCAGTGATCGTGATCGATTTGCTGTGTATGAAGGCACTCTTCTCGTTGCGCTGTTCGCAAGATCTCCCATCCGGTCTGATCGGGTAGATTAATATCTAGCAAGATCAAATCAAAGGACATCGTGCGTAAAGAGGAGAGCGCATTCTGAGCGTCAGTGGCAATATAGACTTCATGATGACGTGCCTGGAGATTGCGACATACTACGTCACGCAGCAATTCATCATCTTCAACCAATAAAATTCGTGCACCAAGCACCCTCATTCTCTCTTTCTCTTGTAAAAATGAGTATTCATTTGAAGCACTATTCTAGTACCTCAGCCCGAGAGGGCTCGCTATCCAGATCCACAAGGCATGCCTTGCCTGATGGTGCCTTACATACCTCTTGCGCCTGCAAGGAGAGCCATAGTACATCCATTTTTGCACATCTTTCCTTGCTCTCTATACTTGAGTATAAGTGAAGATGGCTAAATGTGCGTTCTGGAGAAAGAGAGGATTACTCAAGATTTTCTCAAGATTTTGCGGGATTTATCCTGAGAATTCTTTGAGAGAGAGAGGAATTACCCAATGCTTCCCACAGCAGCAGCCATACTAACTAGAATTATAACAAACACTACTAGAAGGAGAATGCTCACAACCATGGGGAGCAGCACAACCGCTGTTGCCTTACGACCACTTAGGCGATGTACCGCCATGATTGAGAAGATACGTAAGACAATCGTATAAATGCTGATACAAAATGCCATAAGGCCACCAAGAAGAGGAGCCCGAGAGACTAAGGCGCTTAGAATACCCAATGGTACACTCAAGAGCAAATCGGTGTAACCCTGAGCCAGAAAAGTCCCTTGTCCACGGAAGGCCTTGGCTATGAGGTAGAAGATCCCGTTACCAATAAAGAAGCTGGCAATAACCAATGGAGTGAGACCAAGGGTGAAACCCCAACGAATAAGCAGGGCGACTATTGGATTGGTTGTCGTATCAAATATCCTGAAGGGATCGGGCATGATAAGTGAAGTAATATAGCTTAGCACGGCAGTTATAAGTGCATACCCTATCAATTGTACCCAAACGATATTCCAATTGGCCTTGCCCATTTCTTGTGTGAACGTCTCTACAGAAGGCTTCGTCAACACTTTAAGATACTGGCTGGGGAGCTCCTTGATCGCTTGTTCCAAGGAGAGTGGTGCTGCTTGGGGAGGAGCATAACTGTAGCTCTGTTCCTGCTGTCCATAGCTATAAGCAGTAGCATTAGGATCTGATGGCGCTTCGTATGAGTTTTGCTGTGCTCCATACGGATAAACATTCTGTGACTGATCCCTATAACCCATGTATGGATCTTGAGACATAGAAAATGCTCCTTTTGCTGCAACATCCCCAGAGATTTCGCATTATTTCGTCACAATAGTTCCCAGACTTCACCCTTATTCATCAGATACTACTTTAGCACATTTGGTTGCATTACTCCATAGTCTTATTTGGCTACTCATTAATAACGATTGCCTCGATGCGAGTAGGGGGCATATGCTGAAACTTTTTCTTCCACTTGGTACGTGAAAGCAGCAGATGTAGTGTGATGAGTCAGCAAGAGAGTTCTGATCAATTGCCAGAAGGGTGCAAAGTATGCAAGAGAAACAAAAAAGCCAAACTGTACCAGTAAAAGTCTATCGATCTGCTGATCGTATCACTATTGCAGCTCCATTGCCTGGACTTCAGCCTGAAGATATTTTGGTGACAGTGACAGAGGAAAGTCATCTTGTGATACATGGCGAAGTGCGCGGTATGCTCAAGGATATCAAGGAACTTCTTATTGATGAGTGGAGTGTTGGGGAATATCATCGGGAATTAGAACTCCCTGAACCTGTTGATGGTTCGCTAGCAAATGCTACTTATGGCAATGGGGTCCTAGTCGTCTCACTACCCCGATCTGCTTCCTCGCAAGCAGCAGTGTTGAGACTAGAAAAAGTAGGGCTCGATCACGGTGAGCATGTAGGACTTGCTGGACATGTGCGAGGATCCCCTGCTCAGCAAGCTTCTTGTTGACAAGCGCAAATGACTTCAGGACTCTGAGGATATTCTCTCTCCTCAGAGTTCATCTACAACTTGCACTAGAAGTAGATCCCCCCCTACATTTTTCACACCTCTTTCACCGCTGACTGTCTCCTCACACTTTTTGAAGATGTTGTGGAATATTAGTCACAACGATACTTGGTTGTGCGAGCAATGCTGTTTTAACTTGGAGAGCAGTCTGGTTATGCAAAGGATATTCCCACCAATGGCTGACTACAAACTCAGGAAGAATCACCGTCAGCAACTCCTCTGGGTGCAGCTCTCGTACTGTTTCGATGTATGCAAGTAATGGGCGAAGGAGAGAGCGATACGGAGACTCAATGATGACGAGCTGGGTTTCCTCTTCCTTCGTCAGATGTTTTTGCAGACGATCCCACTTTTCACGGACCCTTTCCACATCTTGTGGATCAATTGCTACGTGCACAGCAGTAACATGCGGTGAGATTGAACGTGCATAAGCTAGACTTTGAACTGATGCTCGATCGAGCTCGGCAATAGGTACAATGAAGCGGTGATGAATATCCCGGGGAAGCAGAGGTGCAGAACTCATTTGCTCATACCAAGGGACATTGGTTACGACAATCTCTGGTCGCAGAAATAGCGCCATCTTTAGTCGGAAATTGGCAACGCGGGTTAATATGCGCTTGAACATACCTGCTTCAGCCATTTCTGGCAAGATGACGGTCACAGTCTCATCAGGATGTTGCTGTTGCATAGTTTGAATATAGTCTAACAGGGAACGCACAATAGAATGATGCACATCTTCAATGACGTCTAATTGTACCTGCTCATGTGCCATGAGGTTCGCCTTCCATTCAGCCCAGCTAGCCTGCAACCTCTGCGCTTTTTGCTTATCACGGTTGACATAGACGGCAGTGACTTGTGGCGAGATTGAGCATGCATAGGCCAAACTCTGTTGTGATGCCCGATCTAGATCGGCAATTGGCACTATCAGACAGTGATGAATATCCTTTGGCGAAAAAGGGATCTCCGTTGTGCGCTCACGTTCTACATGGGTGTAGTGTTTGTGAATTCCCAGAAACATCAGGATCAAGAGTGGAATAAGTATGACAACTATCCATGCTCCATCAGTAAACTTGGTGGTAGCGATGATCAGAGCAACAAGCAATGTTGCTAGTGCACCTATCCCATTAATGATCATGCTTCGCTGCCACCCAGGGTGAGTGTTTCGCAGGTGCCACCAGTGACGAACCATCCCTGCTTGCGACAATGTAAATGATAAGAAAACACCTACCGCATATAAGTTAATAAGCAGGGTTGTATTCCCACTGAAGGCAACAAGCAGAATACTTGCTAAGACAGCCAGAGCGATAATCCCAGTTGAGAAGGCAAGGCGATCCCCACGAAAGGCAAATTGATGAGGAAGGTAGTGATCTCGTGCTAACAGAGATGCGAGACGGGGAAAATCAGAATAACTTGTGTTTGCAGCCAGGGTTAGAATAAAGAGGGTTGCAAACTGGAAGACAGGATACATAAAGTAGAGAGGACCTGTGAATACAAACTGAGCAATTTGCCCAATCACGGTAGGATTGCCTGTCGGGTTGGCTTCAGCTCCGTATGCCATCGCTAATATGGTTATTCCGATAAACAAGGTTCCCAAAATGACTGCCATCCAAGTCAAGGTAATCGCTGCATTGCGGGTCTCGGGTTTGCGAAATGCAGGAATCCCGTTAGAAATGGCTTCAACTCCGGTCATTGCAGAACAGCCATCGGCAAACGCTCTCAGGATTAAGAAGAGGCTCAGTGACTCATTAGGGGCAACATATTTGAAATTTCCAAAGAGTGGTTGGTGCTCAAAGAGGAATACTTTGATACATCCAATGAAGATGAGAAACAAGGCGCTCCCAATAAATAGATAGGTTGGCAGAGAAAAGATAGCTCCTGACTCACGTATTCCACGTAGATTCACAACAGTGATTACAACTACCAATGCGATATCAATCGGTACGACATTTGGTGCTAGTGAGGGAAAGAGTGTTGCCAAGGCTTGCACACCAGCAGCAATGCTAACAGAGACTGTTAGGATGTAGTCAAGCATTAATGATGCTGCTGCTACTAATCCTGGTAGTGTGCCCAAGTTATCTTTTGCGACGATATAAGACCCGCCTCCATTGGGATAGGCAGGAATGGTCTGGCGATAGGAGAGGGCTACAATACTGAGTAGTGCTACAATAGCCAGACAAATAAGAAGCGTAAGCCAGAGCTTTTCTGATCCAGCGGCAATCAGTGTAATTAGAATAGCTTCAGTTGCATATGCAACTGAAGAAATGGCATCAGATGAAAGAACAGCTAACGCTTGGAATTTGTTCAGGCGTTCATGTTCTGCTCTCGCTGTAGCTAGGGGAGCACCGATCAGTATTCGCTTGACTTTAGTTGTAATACGTTCTAATCTTGTTCTTGGCGCTTCAGCCTCAGTAGTTGCTTCTAACACTCCTGCACTGCGACGTCGAAACGCATCATGAGTTGGGCGTACCCAACGGACACGCACGTCGCCAGGTCGACTGCCCTGACGGACCTCAGTTCGCATTAAGAAGCTTGGGTCCTCTTTCTCAACAATGGAAGGTGCGACTGGGTGCTCTTTCTCATTGCCTATTGGGCTCTCAGGAGTAGATTTTTCTTGCAGATCCATAGGGTCTTTTTTCTGCCTTTCAAAATGTAGTAAAACATAGTGATTTCTGCACTTAGGCGATCTTCCGAGGTTCCCGTGACCTCTGCTTCAAGACCGTCTTCCTGCAGTACACCGCACTCATCAGGAGTGTGTGGCGAGGGCCTCGCAAGAAACCTTGTGAGGATATTCACCGCTGAGTTTTCATCTCTGTCCATCACAAGTCCACAGATCAAACAGCAATAGGTCCCAAGAAACCAGATTGGATCAAGTCTTTTCCCGAACCGAGGAATCAATATCTCTTACCCATAGGATAGTCATAGATATTCTCAACGTTTGCTCAAAAGAGTAGGTATATATCTCAAGATTTTCTCAAGAAATATTACTGGATATTTAGTATTTCCTCAATAGGGCAGATCGATTTTTTTCTGAGTAACCTTTAACCATTGATGATGAGATGCTCTTACCTTGCCGTATCCTGATATTTTCTTGAGCAGATTTTTAGATATTTGAAACTTCTTCATACTTTTTATTGATTTCCCTTGATCTATACTGAGGAGCAAGAAAGGAGCCCATCCTATTGTAGAGTATAGCTCCTTTAACCTCTTCTTCTTTTAGATCTTTAGTGTATATATTATATATAGATTTAAAATCTATAAGAAGTTCTTTTCTCACTACGCCTACTTGTATTTAGAGGAAAGGTCAAAGTTGATGAAAAGGGGAGAACGCCGCTTGGTGCTTGAAGTCAAAAAAGTGCCTGATTGGGTGCAGTATTTGCTTGATAGTCTGTTGGCTACTGTAGGTTCCCTCTTGGTCACACTGATCATTGTTCTCTTTCAGCTCTATCCCCGTATCCCCAACATTTCGATCATTTATTTGTTGGTCGTTTTGGCTCTTGCAAGTACTAGAGGGCGCTATGCTGCTATTTTCGCATCGCTGGTAGCATTTTTCACCTTTGACTTTTTCGTTGTACCTCCTCTATATACCTTTACTATTGCCCGTCCAGAAGAATGGATTGCCCTTTTCGTCTTTCTTCTGGATGCCATTTTAACGGGGCACTTAGCTTCTGCATTACGTCAACGGGCTCAGGAAGCCGCACGTCGAGAGCGGGAGACATACACCCTCTATGATCTGATGCGTGTGACTACTCGTGAAGAGGAGCCAATGCACCAGCTTCAGGCCATCGCGCAGGCTATCGTCGATGTATTTTCTTCGTGGGGAGTACATGATTGTGCAATTTTGCAACTAAACAATCATGGCAATATACAGGTCGAGGCAAACGCCTATGAACCTGCGGAGCACATTACGCTGTCCCGAGATGAGCAAGCCATTGCTCTATGGGTTATGACACACGGTCGGAGTATGGAGTTCTATGATGATGATGTGCTTCCACACGTAACCTCCCCCCACTTCGTGCAGCGAGTTTTCATTCATAGGACAACAACAGGGCATGCTGTGCGTCGCTCCTTGCATCTGCTTCCTCTGAAAATGGGACAGAAAGTAGTAGGTGTGCTTCGCTTACGAGTACTTGACGGATCTAGACAGTTAAAGCAGATAGAATGCCAAGAGGAAGATCGGGATCATCCTAGTGCGCCAGCCACATTCTTCTGGACATTCCTGGATCAGGTAGCTGCACTGATTGAGCGTGTCCGTCTCCAGCGTGAGAACATGCGTGTTGAGGTTTTACAGCGCACCGATGCACTGCGAACAGCACTCCTTTCTTCTGTCTCGCATGATCTGCGTACCCCTCTGACAGTTATCAAAGCAGCAGCCAGTTCATTATTACAGGAGGATGTTGACTGGGATGAAGAGGCACAGCATAGCTTTGCTCTCTCTATTGAACGAGAAGCTGATCGGCTCAATCGTCTGGTGGGCAATTTGCTAGATATGTCCAGGATTGAAGATGGTGCACTCAAACCCCAGAAAGACTGGTACCAGGTGAAGGCACTCATTCAGGATGTACTAGATCGCTTGCAACCGTTGCTTCAGGGACGCAATGTATCTTTGTCCTTTCCTACAGATCTTCCTCCGATAGAGCTTGATTATCTGCAAATCGATCAAGTTCTGACTAATCTAATCGAAAATGCGGTTCGTTATACGCCATCTGGATCTCCAATTGACGTTAGCGCACAACAGTCAGGAAATGAGATTATTATCCAGGTTGCTGATCGTGGTCCAGGTATTCCTGAGAATGACTATGAACGTATCTTCGACAAATTTTATCGTGTGCTCAATACCAAAAATCGTAACCCAGCTAATCCGGCGGGATCAGGTCTAGGATTAGCGGTCTGTAAGGGTCTGGTTGAGGCGCATGGAGGGAAAATTTGGGCCGAACCGCGACCAGGGGGTGGGACTACTTTCTTTGTTGTCTTCCCGGTTGGTACACTTGAAGGGAGCGTGGCGTGAATAAGCAGGGGGGAGCTTACATTCTCATTGTGGATGATGAAATTGAGATCATCCGTGCCTTACAGCGCAGCTTAACGGCTCATGGCTACAAAGTGTTCACTGCCAGAAATGGAGAGGATGCGGTCCGACTAACATTGCAACAGCGACCAGATGTGCTGTTACTTGATCTGGTACTACCCGGTATGAGTGGTTTAGAGGTCTGTCGAAGAATCCGTGAGGAGTCTAATGTCCCAATTATTGTACTCTCAGTGAAGGATACAGAGGGTGATAAGGTCCAAGCACTCGACTTGGGAGCCGATGACTATATTGCGAAGCCCTTTGGCATCAAGGAAGTGCTAGCACGTGTGCGGGTTGCACTGCGTCACATGGCCCAAGTCCAGGCAGGAACTGAACCACTTCTACAACTTGGCTCATTACAGGTCGATTTTGCTCACAGAAAGGTCCAAGTTGATGGGCGAGAGGTGAAGTTAACACCGACTGAGTATGAACTGCTCAAAGTTTTTCTGACCCATCGGGGCAAAATTTTAACAAGACAAATGCTCGTCAACCAGCTTTGGGGAATGGAACCTGAAGCCCCGGAAAAGGCGCATCGTCTCCATGTATATGTGGCACAGTTGCGTCAAAAGCTTGAATCAGCTTCTGGCCATCCACGATTTATTCTCACGGTCCCTGGTGTGGGCTATCGTTTCACTGAAAGCGGAGATTAAGTGCTTCAATTGCCACGCATTAGGCGAGCCTCATGGGAGGTTTAGGATTATGTATCAGGAGGAACAACAGGGTCCGTCCAGTGAGATTCATGAGGACGATTTTGATTTGATCTTGCTTGGGCCAATGCAAGAGCGACAGGGCAGAATACCAGGCAATACACGGATTCGTATTACCTTGCCGTCACATCAGCCTTTTCGCCGTATCAAACGAGGCGTACTCGAAGCAACCGAAGCAGCAGAAGTGCCAGGGAACAGACTATCTCGTAGTGTGTATTGGATCAAGCGAGCCTTGATTGGGGGCCCACTGGCAACAGCACGCGCTGAACATGAACGCCTAACAAAATTCAAAGCTCTTGCAGTCCTTTCCTCTGATGCCATTTCATCTGTTGCTTTTGCTACTGAAGCCATTCTGATTAATCTAGCTGCGGCTGGCTCACTCCATCTAGGTATCACGTTACCCATTAGTCTGGCGATTCTGGCCTTGCTTGTCATCGTGACTCTTTCCTATCGCCAGACTATACCTGCCTATCCCAATGGTGGAGGATCATATATCGTAGCACGCGAGAACCTGGGAACATTGCCAGGCTTGGTAGCTGCCGCCGCTTTGATGATTGACTATGTGCTCAATGTAGCGGTCTGTGTTGCAGCTGGTGTGCACAATGTTATCTCGATCTTCCCAAATCTCCAGTCTTATGTGGTCCCGTTGGATCTATTACTCGTGGCTATGATAACGATTTTGAATTTGCGTGGAGTTCGTGAGTCTGGGTCAATCTTTGCCTTGCCAACCTATTTTTTCATTGTCAGTGCCTGTTTGCTCATTATTGTAGGATTGGTCAAAGCCTATATTTTCTTGCATCAGCCACTCATTGGGCAATTTACTCCGACTGCGCAAGCTATTGAGCCACTGTCACTACTGATAATTCTGCGCTCGTTTGCTACGGGCTGTTCTGCAATGACAGGCGTCGAGGCCATTTCCAATGGTATTCCTATCTTTGAGAAACCAGAGACACGCAACGCTTCTATTACCCTGACATGGATGGCCGTGATATTAGGTTCGCTTTTTCTCGGGATCACTTTGCTGGCTATGACCTATGCCGTTCAAGCTCAGCCTTCTGGCAATCCTACAGTAATTGCCATGATCGCTCAGCATGTCTTCTCCGGTCCGCTGACCTTCTTCTTTCCCATCTTCCAGCTCTCCGTCCTGGGCATTCTGACCCTTTCAGCTGAAACGAGCTATGCAGATTTCCCACGGCTGGCCGCACTATTGGCCCATGACCGCTTTTTGCCTACGCAATTCGCCTTCCGGGGAGACCGTCTGGTTTTCTCAACAGGTATTGTCTTGCTTGCTATTCTTGCCAGTATCTTACTCATTGCTTTCACTGGCGATACTAACGCGCTAATTAATCTTTTTGCGGTTGGAGTATTTATCGCATTTACGCTCTCACAAGCTGGTATGGTTGTGCACTGGTGGCGCTTACGCACAACTCAACGAGGATGGCAACGTAGTTTAGCCATCAATGGGATAGGAGCGGCAACCACAGGCCTCGTTGCTTTAGTTGTTGCCTCAATGAAGTTCACTGACGGAGCTTGGATTGTCGTGGTGATTGTTCCAATCCTAGTACTGATGTTCTTAGGCATTTCTCACCACTACAAGCGTTTTGAACAGGGACGAACATTCGATCTACCAGTTCGCCCACAGGATATCCAGCATCGCTTAGTTGTTCCAATTGATCGATTAGATCGTGCCGCTATCCAGAGTCTTGCCTATGCTCGCTCGATCTCTCCATATGTTACAGCAGTGCATGTAGTAGTTGATGAAGAGCATGTTGAGCAGTTGCAAAGAGATTGGGAACGGTGGCAGAAACAGATTGCAGCGGATGAGAAGACCCATCTACTCATCATTGAGTCTCCATATCGGTCCCTGTTACGACCCTTGCTGGCCTATATCGATGCCGTTCATCAGCGCCATCCTCAGGAAACGCTGACAGTCATCTTGCCAGAATATGTGATAGCTCACTGGTGGGAATACTTGCTGCACAACCAGATGGCACTACGCTTGAAAGCGGCGTTGCTATTCCGTCCTGGAGTTGCTGTCTTGAATTTGCCGCAGCATATACATAATTGAGCGTCACAGCAGACAGAGCCACATTCTCTGGTTGTCAGGTTCAAAAACGCGATCAAGCGACCAGACTCACCATTTCATGTGGCTCTACCTAGAGCAACGTATTCTTCAACATTTTTCTCTTCTCATTCATTGAGGAAATAAATCACGCATGGACTAAGATCAGATCAATATCCTTTTTTCATGCTTTATAAAAAGCCTTATAGCATCATTGATATTTGAAAGGACATACTTTCCTATTTAATTTTCTATTAATCATTCGATTATCTTTTACATTTTGTAGTGGGCTGCGAAACCTTGGTAGACTTCATTGTATCAATACCAATATTCGACCGTTTTACAGGCCTCTTCTGGGAGGCTTGTGCCTGCATCCTCAAGGTTCTAAGCTTTCGCATATTATCAGTTAACACTAAATTGGAGACATCGAAATCACCCGTGTGCACTTTCGTTCTACAATAGGTTATACCAACAACAGCGTTTGCTGCTGCATTAGCACTATCTACATCATCAAAGTAGGCATAAAACTTCCTACCTAACAAACCGCCTCTCTCGACATTCAATCCACTGAGCTGCGTGAGCTTTTTTACTACAAGGTTTGGCCTTAGCTCAACACCGGATACTGAAAGCCGGACAGGTTTTTTGACTAACAATGCATCTGTCATTGCTTGGTTCCTTTCTTTGCATTATTAGCACCTTTGTCAAGGGCTACAGCGGTTTGCAAAAGCAAGGAGCTATGAGAGTGCATGGGACAAGGATACGCAAACCTGACAAGGGTAACGATAGACTCAATCCTTCCGAAAGTTGCTGTAAGCATTCCATGCATACCCTATACAAAATCACCCACGCCACTCGTACCCCCTCAGTCAGAAGGATCATTCATATGTTAACACATTTTGATCTGCTTATCAAGTGAGTTACCCGACTTAATCAGTACCCTTCCTCACTATACATGCTGCAAGGTCAGTGCAAATACATGTAGGCTGACTTGCTGCGGACCGGGCTGTGCAGTTGAAGGCAAGGTTAGCGAACTTGCCACCCTTGTCCCATCTATCCCTATCCTCACCCCATAGATATACGATACATTCTGATCAGCTCCTGTTGGTGAGTAGCGATAGCTTGTGCTCACGATCCCAGAAGGACCTGCTAGCCAGTCAGGCACCTCTAGTGAAACTGAAGAGGTTGAGCCATCAGTATAGTTGATAGTTATTGCGCCGTTGGACGAGCCCCAAGTCGAAGTGACTAACAGGAATGCTCGTTGATAATTCCCTTGGGGGATAGTGATGGTTTGCCCCAAGGCCACAATGTTATCACTGGCTCCTGATGAGCTACCAGGGAACAAGTATGGCACACTATTCAAGGTCACTTGACGCGCTTTTGGCAGTTGATCTGCCGGGAGGGAGTATCCTGAGCCATCTAAGTCAGCTTGGCCAGGCGCACTGCCAATGCCTTTGTTGTTTATATATGAGGAGAGTGGAATCGTGACAAATGGTATTGGCGCTGGTGTCGGAGTCGATTTCTGCGTAGGTATCGGAGTAGGAAACGGGGTCGATTTCTGCGTAGGTGTCGGAGTACTCCAGACTACTACCGTAGGTTGTTGCACCGTTGGTGTAGAGATAGGGATAGGAAGCGTCCCAAATGCCGAAATAAATGCTTGTGTCGCAACCTGGGTTGGGTAAGTAAGACCGTCAGATCGACTAATCCTAAAAGGTAAATAACCAGCGTAAACACTCAAGAAAGTGATGATTATCAAGCAAAAGAGTACTAATCCCAGGCGTTTTCTGCTGCCACGCCAAACTAGTCCGGTCGATAGAGTATGAACAATACTCTGCCTCGTCAATGATAAGGTCACGTTCCATGAAGAAGAGGTCATCTTGGTTGTTGCATCCTCATTCTGCCGACGAACTGAGCTTACAGACACTTTTATAGGTGGTTTCTTCACTCCCCGTTTCACAAAAGAATTGGTTATCCAGAATGTTCCAGTGGTTTGTACAGCAAAGGGAGATTTTTCTTCAGGAAGATTTATGCTACTTACTACCCCTGGCGGCATCGCTTCGATGACCAAAGAATCATCCACCATTTCTGGCATATCATCCTCAGTTGTTTTCACGACAGGAAAAAGTTCTGGCGCTTGAGAAGCAAACGATAACGATGCAGAGCTATCTATTACAGAAGATGTAATGTCTTCTTCCTCTTCTAACTTTAGATAATGAGAAATAGATTTTTTCCTGTATGAGTCATCAGGAGATGAAAGAGGAAATGCAGGTGGAGGTGATACGATGAATCGGACCACATCCAGAAATAGCGAGAAGTCAAAAAAGCGCTCGTCAGGATCTTTGGCCAGAGTCTTGAATACAGCAGCTTCGAGGGAGGACGGCAAGTCAGGCACACTTGCCGAGAGCGAGGCGAGCTGAGCTTCACTCGGGTAGTTCACGAGGGATCCATAATTCTGCTCAGCAAAAGGAACATGCCCGGTAATCAGTTCGTAGGTCAAGCAACCCAGAGCATATTGATCGCTCCTGGCATCACAGATACCAGCCAATTGCTCTGGTGCTAGATAACAGAAGGCATAGTCATCTGTAGCCTGATCACAAATCAGAGTATCCTTCCCACTCGGAAGATAGAAATCAGTCAATACAGGCTGGCCACTAGCATCAAAGAGGATATTCTCAGGCTTTAAATTGCCGTGGAAGATACGGTGCTGATGGGCGTAAGCTAGAGCCTCTCCCACCCGTGACACAATAGTAAGGGACTCATGGAGTCCCAAACGGTGAGGAGAGATCTCTTTCAGACGGCTACGTAATGAGCCATTGGGCAAATACTCACGCACAACAAAGAACCGCTCTTCTTCTCTCCCCATATCCAGAATGGGAACAAAATACGGATATTTAAGTTTCTTGATACGTTTGGCCTTCTGCAGCAGCTTCTCGCACTCACTTGGAGAAGATGAGAGAGACGAATCGAATACGATAAGAACTACTTGATGCTCAGGTTTTTTGGTCAGAGAAGCCAAATAGGTCGAATGCGAATATTTGCTAGCCAATTCCTTCACGAGATGGTACTGATGAAATTTTTCTTGCATACATGATCCTCTCTCTTCAACGAGCATTCTCAAGCTCTATAGATATCTGCCTGAGTAAACAATCCTCTGAAGATGGTCTAGATTCCCCAATCTGGTTTCCTTATGCCAGAAGACCCCTTTTTTGAGATATGGGGATGAATGGCGCATCCAAGTCCCGGGGCTTGGACACCGGGCCTTTTGCCTCTCTGCCTTTCCCATTTTTAGCACATCTGTTAGAATAGCCATGCAGTGGACGAAAGTCAAGGCCATTCCTACCCCGAGGATAGGGCTTTCCCATTCTAAAAAAGTGGAGAGGATATTGAGCAAAAAAAGTTCCTCTGAACTGAAGGATAAAAAAAGAAGGCTCCTAGATGAATCTGGAAGCCTTCATGTCGCCCGACACAGCACTCTCAGCCTTGCGGCGGGGGAGAACGGAACTCGCCCTCTGTATACTGTGGAGGGATGGGCTGATCAGGTCGGTGATACTCTTCCTCTATGGGCTGACGGCGCATAGTTTCGTTGGGTTGACGAGCTTCTCTCTCAACACGCCGCTGTTGCATAGTCTCATCCTGTCGGTCCGTCGTTGTCCCTTTTGCTGCTGCACTCTTGGAATGGAAAAGGTAACTCGACGATGTTGGATCAAGCGCCCCCGGAGGTGCCTCGTCTACCATCTGTGCAAAGTGATTAAGGTCGTTCTGTAGCACCTGTTCGAAACGGCTGCCTGCTCCTAGCTTTTCTCCTACATCTCCAAGTATACCTGCAGGAGGATTGTAGTTAACATAAACGTCAACCTTAGTCCGGTTTGGGCCAGCAGGCTCGAATGTCACTTTCCCAAAGTTGTCTAGCCCTTTAGTTGAACGCCATCCAATCTGCTGATCCGGAATCCATTGTTCGTTAACCGCGTCCCATTCATGACGACCAGCAACATCAACTACCCAGTGGCTTGTTTTGTCATCGTAATACGTTACTTCTTTAACAAAACTCATAAACTTAGGGAAGTCGTTAAAATGCGAAAAAAGCGTGTATACCTGGTGAACAGGAGCATCAACTGTTACGCTCGCATGATGTGATGCATAGGTTTCTTTCATCTTATCTTGCCCTTCTGCACTATGTGAGTTGGACGATGCTAATAGATAGCACGTCTATCAGTTTCACTATAGCCATACACGGAACGGCAGCGATAAAAGTACACGGATAAAACTCTTCTTTTACATTTCTAAGCAAATTCTTATTCAGCATCCTTGCACTCTTCCTGTAGACATTCCAAAGAAGACCACACGTGGGATCACAAGGAAAGACACCGGCTACACTCTAGCCAACCAGTCTTAAAGTGCACTAGGAGACCTTTAAATGACCTTTCTGCTCTGGAGCATCATTGTGCAAATGACGATGCAAAAAGCTATGGACAACAGATTTGTATCGAAGGGGATGATATCCATAAGCACCACAGTGATTCACTTGTTCCACAAAATATGTTTCAAGTGTTACACCATGTGCCTTGGCTTCGGCTACAATCTGGTGTGCATGTTCAATAGGTATCAAGGTATCACCAGCGGAGTGAATTAGCAAAATCGGAGTGGTTTGTTTGTGCAATACCTTCTGAGAGCGGAGCTTCCAACGTTTGAAGGAAGTATCAGTGCGCGCAACTACACTCAATCCAAAACGCAAACGAAAGTCTATTGCCGATAGAACAACTGTAAACCATGCAACCGCTGGAATGAGGCAGCGTAATGGCCGAAACAGAGATAGCCATTGGTTACTCTTTTCTGTCAGCCAATGACAAACGATGCGTCGCATAATATCATCTGAGCGAGCATAGGGGCTATCAGCAATAATGGCAACCACATCAGAATGAGGAGACATGAGCAATGCAACCGAAGCCCCCATAGAGAAGCCATGAATAATAATTTTGCCAGGTAGTGTTTCGGGCTGTTGGCTAGCTGCAAACAGTGCGGCTTCGAGATCAAGTACCTCGGCATTGCCAACACTAGTAAAAACACTATCGCTATCACCATGACCACGGAAATCAAAGAAGAAGACATTATATCCAGCGGCATACTCTAGTTCTGCCACAGGACGTAGATGGTTACGTGATATGCGATAGCCATGACACAAAACTATAGTTGGAGCTGGCTGTGACTGTGCCCAGAACTCCCCGCACAAGAGAGTACCATCGGACGCCTTAAAAAGCAATGAATGTTGAAGAGAGACTGGCGGCTCACCAATTGATTCAGGCATTCCCCATGTAAGGTTAATATCCTGTAACGGTGAATGAGGGCGAGAGAATTCGTTGACGAAGAAATGTGCTAAGACTGCCAAACTACTAGTGAGCGTGAGCCCAACAATACTTGTGCTAGTAGCAATGCCAATTGCCCATCGACGCTGCTCTGACATAGTTGCTTGTCCCCCTCTTGGTTCCCATATTTGACATCTTGATCAAATAGCGCCAATAGAAACACAAAAAGTTGCTAGAAAGAGGAGCATCTACCAAAAAAAGAATATAACCACATCTCTCCACGTTGCAAATAGCCAGACAACCAGCCATCCTTGGGATGGCACAATTGGCTGTGTTACTATTTTACCAGAAGAGATGGCTACAGGTAAAGCCCAAGCCACCAAGCCACCAAGTACTTCCTTGACGACACATCAATAGATCTGCTACACTTTGACTCAACTAGAACCAGGCTCGTTTCTCAACAGCTAAGGAAGTGCCATTACTAACTGCTGAGGAAGCGAATGCATTTTCTAAGTTCAGCTTCAAAAATCTTTCCCCACAAGGGATATCGAACATCAAAACGGCGAGTAAAGGGAATATAAGGAGGAAATGCGGTACTCCTACCAATTCCATCTGGGTGAGTTTCCGCATCATAAGATACTGATGAGTAGTCAGGAGCACTCGCAACTGCTGAAAGCCCTACGCGAAAGCGAGCTTTTACGTGAATTATCAGCATTATTGGCCTCTTCGCTTGACCCCAATCATATTTTACAGGTTCTTGTTAGGCGAACAGCTGAAGCTTGCGATGTAGAACGGTGTTCTGTCTGGCTGCTTGATGAAGCTCGGGCTTGCCTGCATCCCTCTGCCTACCACCTTTCTACACAATCTGTACCAAGCAAATTTATCCAGGTTATGGATCGTATATGGTACCATAGCTCTATCCCATTTGATGATCCGACCGTTCATCGCCTCTTAGAGAATAATGGCATGCTCTTTTTAGAGGATGCATCAGCAGAACAAAGCCTCCATCCAATAGCAGAAAAGCTCTCGGTACGCTCAGCCTTATTTATAGCGCTGGTGCGCGAAAATCGACCTGTCGGCATGATGTCACTGGACAATCCAAACAAAACCATCACATTTACACGGGAACAGCAGCAACTTGCTCGTGCTATTGGACAACAAGCTGCTGTAGCCATTGATAATGCGCGGTTGTACCAGCAAGCTCAGTCTGAACGGAGACGAGCTGAACAACTCGTTGAGCATTCTCAATCTATTTACCAAGTTGCAATGGCAGTCAATTCAGGTAAAGATCTTCCACAGGTGCTTGAAATTGCAACCCAACAGTTAGCCCAAGGCACTGATGCACTCAAAGCCGCTATTACGCTTTCAGAGAAAGATGTCCTGACGCTGGCAAATACTATCCCAGCTCCCATTCTTTCTACCAAACCAGACCAGAGTTTTGCCCCATCGCTCAGTTCACTCTCCCATTGCCAAACAGCCATAATAAACGAGTCTCCGATTTTTGTTACCAAAGAACAGATGAGCAAAAGAGAGCAACAGTGGTTCCAACAACTAGATATGGAAAATGTCATGATTGTTCCACTGATTTTAGGCGTTGAGGATAAACGAGAAAATAAGGGCACCGAACAAGGTGAACAACAGTGCTCATTAGCAAAGCGTTGTGTTGGTTTGGCCTTCGCTAGCTATCCCCGCTCAGCACCTGCACCTAATCAGGTAAAACGTACCTTTGCACGCGACATTGCCGCCCAGTGTGCATTGGCAATTGAAAAAGCACGCATCCTAGCTGAAGCCCAGCAGGCCGTTGCACTAGCTACTGAACGGGCAAATACATTGGACGCCATTTTCAATGCGATGACTGAGGGCATCCTCGTCATTGATATGGAGGGACAAATTATCCTCAATAATAATACAGCTTCACGTTTTATCAGTTTATCCTCCAATGTGGTTCAGCATCTTGCTACCTATCTCAAGCATAATCCAGCC
Source organism: uncultured Ktedonobacterales bacterium (assembly GCA_966427955.1). Taxonomy (GTDB): domain Bacteria; phylum Chloroflexota; class Ktedonobacteria; order Ktedonobacterales; family Ktedonobacteraceae; genus DASYAN01. The sequence goes on along the minus strand of CBJMBI010000003.1, from coordinate 7,913 downwards.
TACACTTTCTATGGACAACCTATCCAGGCAGAAGATTTCCCTCTTATACGTGCATTGGAAGGAGAGCATATTCGTGGAGAACGCTTCATCAGTAAGCGCAAAGACGGCTCGGAGTATGCTATCGAAGTCAACATTGCATCTCTGCTCGATAGCCAGAATAAGCAAATTGGGATCGTCAGTGCATTTCGTGATATCACAGAACAGGCTCGTACAGAGCAACAGATACGACACGCGTTAGATACTATGCTTCATGCAGCTGAGGAAATATCGGGTATTAGTGATATTCGAGAAATTTTATATCGTGTACTAGCAATGACACTGACTACACTTAACTGTGAGCGAGGAATTGTACAGCTCTATAACCAGAAAACACAAGCCTTTGAACCCTTGCTCTCGGTTGGCTTCTCTCTAGAGGAAGTTGACCCATGGCTAGCTGAACAACGTTGCTGGCCTTGTCCTGAAAAATATCTAGATGCTAGCCTTTATACCCGACTCCTAGAAGGTCACGCCAGCATGATAGACGTGCGGCCATCTTGCGATCAAAAGCCAGCAAGTTTACGTTTGATGGTTCTGGCCGCACCTATTATGCATAATAATCGTTTACTAGGTGTAATGCTACTTGATCGGTCAGATAAGATGAAGCAGCAACTTCAACGATACGAGCAAGGAGCAACCCACTCTTTACCGATATTTGGATTTAGCACGTGGGATATGGCGGTCGTAGAGGGTATCGGACAATTTGCAGGATTGGCCATTGAACAAACGCGCTGGAAACAAGAGGCCGAGATAGCCCGTACCAATGAGGCCTTTATGCGTGAATCTAATGAACTTAAAGACGAATTTCTAGCCATAACTGCACATGAATTTCGCACTCCATTGACTGTGATCCTCACTAGTAGTCAGATGATGAGCCGCCAGCTGGGCAAAGCCACTTCTATTGCCCCAGAACTCAAGGCAAGGCTGCATGAAAGCCTCTCTTCTATAGAAGAGCAGACACACCATTTAACCAACATCGTGAATACATTTCTAGAGGTTACCAGACTCAACCGAGGACAAATCGTGCTTGCTGAGGAAGATATCCAATTAGAAGATATCGTAAAAGAGGCAATTGCTCATCATAGTAGTACACTGACCAATCACACTATCCATTGTCACATTGAGCCAAGCGAACAGCCCTACATACTAAAGGGGGATAAGGCCCGCCTTTTGCAAATCTTTGCTAATCTTCTGCAAAATGCCATCAAATATAGTCCTTTTGGAGGTCCTATCACAGTCTCTATGGGGCAATGCACCGATAGCGAAGGTAAGGGGATCATTAAAGTCTGTATTGAAGACAAAGGCATTGGCGTCCCTAAAGAAGCACAACCCCACCTCTTCGAACGTTTCTACCGTGCTCCCAACATTGGAGGAAATCAGGTAAGAGGAGTTGGGCTAGGTCTGTATCTGGTTGCCGAATTTCTAAGTCTACACGGTGGTTCTATTCATGTAGAAAGCGACGGAATTGTAGGCAAAGGTAGTCGCTTTATCTTCACATTGCCGCTCTTAGAGAAAAAAGAGCTTGTCTCGAATTGAGACCATCAATTCAGTACCTCCCTAACAGAAACCCACTCCCAGAATTGAACATCACTCGAAGCCACATTGGATGCCGCAAGATCTCCTCTGTACTCCCTCAGCAAAATAGATACATCTTGACGAGAGATGAATACTAAGCGTGATATACCTGGTAAAAAGCCTCCTAAATGTGTTATAATAACACTTAACAATCTCTTAACATTCTTTTAACAATAAGTTAAGGGACAGTAATGTAGTTTTCTTTAGGAAGGGGGATACAACTCATGATCGATGCAACCAATCCAACTACTATTTTAGGCTTGGTCTTCTGTGGGGTAGTCTCACTGCTCTATGGAGTACGCTTGATCACTGATGCAATGCAGGGGGATGCTAGTATGCGGCTTCGCCGGAGCCTAATGCTGCTTACAAGACATCCTCTTGCAGCCTTTAGTACAGGCATGATTGTAACTCTGCTAACCCAAAGTTCGGGGGTGACCTCTTCTCTGCTGGTTGGCTTGGTTAGCATACAATTGCTCTCGTTAACGGTGGCGATTATCACTCTGCTTGGGACCAATGTGGGATCTGCATTGGTTGTGCAGTTATTAGCTTTTCATATTACCAACTTCGCATTTCTATTTGTGGGCCTAGGGGCAACTGTAGCAATGCTGACCCGGCAAACTTCTAAAAAAGGCATTGGACAGGCGTGTTTTGGATTTGGTCTTATTATTTTAGGGTTGGCATCTTTGGAAGCTGGCAGCCGTCCACTTGCTGGTAGCCCTATCACAGCACTAGTCTTTAGTGCCTTAGCTCAATCTCCTATAGTCTTAGCATTGATTGGCGCTGCATTGACGATGATCTTTGCCTCCAGTGTCGCAGGAATTGGGTTAGTGATCGTTCTGGCATCAAATGGGTCTTTACCACTAGCAGCAGCCTTAGCAATGATACTTGGGTCCAATGTAGGATCAACCATCACCGCTCTGCTTAGCTCTCTCTCCAAAGGGTCTGTATCCGGTAAGCGGCTGGCATTCATTCACAGTGGTACAAAGATGGTGCTTGCCTGTGTAGCTCTGGCAACTCTTAAACCGCTGGCTGTAACTTTGTCCTGGGTTCATCTACCGCCAGCGACACTCGTTGCTCTCTCACATCTGGGGTTCAATCTCCTATTGGCTCTGATCTTCATTCCCTTTGCTGGGTCATTAGCCTCACTTGCTGAAAAGGTGCTTCCTGATCGTCTAGTCAAGGGAGAAACTATAGGACCACGCTATCTTCATCCGGATGTCCTCTCTACTCCTGCTGTAGCTCTGGGACAGGCAACCCGCGAGGTGTTGCATATGACAGACTTGGTCACAGAGATGTTGGGTCTTAGCATTCATGCCTTTGAGGATAAGGGAACAGAAATTCCTTCGCGTATTGATACAATCGATGATCAGCTCGATAGCCTGAATGCAGGTATCAAAAATTATTTAATGCAACTCGATGAAAATCAAATGACGCAGGAGCAAAAGAATCGTCAGATAGCTTTACTTTATGTTATCACGGATTTGGAAGCTATGGGCGATCTCATTAACAAGCAATGTATGCGCTTGGCACGCCGGAAACACCGCCAACAACTCATTTTTTCTGAGGAAGGCTGGCAGGATCTCGTTAGTTATCACCGTGAGGTGACAAATGCTGTTCAATTGGCATTCGCAGCTCTCGCTATGCAAGATACGAGCCTCTCAGCAGCGTTCTTTCCTCGCAAAGCTCAGCTCTATCAGTTGAGACGTACGCTCCACCTGAAGCATTTGCGCCGTTTGCAGTCAGGTATCTCGCCCAGTATCGAGACAAGTGCTATTCATTTAGAGCTGCTGATAACATTACGTAATGTACTTTCTCATGTCTCGACAATTGCCCATGTGGTACAAGAGGACTTTGTTGTTGAAGAGGAAAGTAGTCAGGAAATATCTCCTTCTGATTCATTAGACGCAGATATAGAGGACCTTACAGCCGAAGGGGAAAGCCATCCGGGAATATCTCCTTCTGGCTCATTCTTGCTAGGAACTCCATAGGCAACCTATACGGGCTGACGACAATCCACAAGGGTTGTTGTCAGCCCATCTGCTCATATTCTAGCTGAGCGGACTAGGCTCAGTTAACTGTCCACATCCCACATAGCTATGGTATTGCCCATCGTACCACTAGGCACAAAGAGTGCAGCTTCCTTTCCCTGACAGAAGCAAATTTAGCAGAGCACATGAAGCAGTCTTGACCTCAAGTGACCCATTTCTCCCCAGAAGTTGTCCTGGTAAAAGCCTCTTGTATGCGATATCCTTAGCAATATAGATAACAGTTTTGGCAGTTAAGAAATGTTCTCAGCCTCGTATAAATAGGATAAATATTGAACAAAGAAAGATAGGTGTTTCTTTAAAATGGTTTACTTGCTACTTATATGCCAAATCATACTGGCATTAGTGTTTCTTCTATCTGCGACCAGTAAGATGTTTTATCCTAAGCAATTCATTATTGCACTACAGTTCAGTAACATTCCTACTCTAATTGTATATCCAGTAGCTACTTTGACAGTAGGATCAGAGATAACGCTTGCTCTGAGCTTGTTCTTCAATACTCCCGTGTCACTCCTCGCCGCTTTGCCAGGAACACTGATTCTACTTGGCATTTTCACAAGCTGGCTCATCCTGATGCGTTGAAAAAAAATCTCTGTGCGATGTGGATGCTTTGGTCAGAGCAAGTCCGATATTTCTATTGGAAATATCCTGCGCAATATCATCTTTATTGGAATTGCTCTGTTTGCATCCTTTTTGTCATTCATCTTGCACATCACCAGCATTCCTTTCCCTCAGACTTGGTGGATGCTTACTCTCAGCCTCATTGTTATTGGGCTTTATGTCTCTGTAATGGCAAAACATCTCTATCGCATAACAGGTAGTCGTCAACGTAGCTCAACATTCAATATGGCATAACAATCATAAACAAGAGTAGACTCCAGTTGGAAATCACTGCTCCTCACTATTAGCGACAGTGAACTTAGCCTGCATGAGCAAACATAGAAAAACTTCCGGCTCAGTTCATTAATGGCTTAAAAAGTCTTGTCACTATTATCTAGACGTCTAGATAATGAATATCAAAAGTTAAGAAAGGATTCGAGTATTCTATGAATCGTCGTCGTTTTTTAAAACGTGGTAGTTTTTTCGCTGGCTTGGCAACACTTGCCTCTGCCTTCAATCTCACTCCATTTCTTCCTGCATATGCCGCTAGTACTGCTGCTATTAAGGTCAATGAGCTTTCTCCTACAGAAGCTCAATCTTATATTCAAGCAGTGCTTTCCTCTGCTGATTATAAACAGTTTCAACAACGCCAATCTCAACTGTATCCGAACCAGTTTACAGTACAACCAAAGTCAGCGAAAGCCATTTCTCTATTAAGTACGACAGAAACAGTGATTGCAGTCTCGATCCCTGTTGTCGGCGGTGCAGGCCATAGCTTTTACTCGGCGCTCCTGCAACCACATTCAACAACCATCACGGAAACTCGTGATGGTCTGTTTACGATGACTGCAGATCAACATATTCAAGTGCTAATGGAACATAACGGGCAAGTAATACTCAATGCTCTTGAAACCCAAAATGGCGTGTTTGTTCATGGCACACTCATGACATCTAGTGGACAGATGACATTAGATAATCTTACTGCACAACAGGTTCAAATTAAACTCTCTAGTGCGCAGCTAACTGCTGCTGCTGCAAGTGCAAACTGTCCAGGAGGATTGTTGGGGTGTCTGAATAACTGTCTTAGTGGATTAGGCGTCGCCGGTTGGGTGCTTAGCGCGATAGGCGCTGGCTGTGGGATTGCTTGTGGTGGTACACTTGGTGCAGGATGTTTAGCTTGTCTAGCTGCGGTGGGGGGTATTCTTGGTGGACAGTTAGGGTATTGCTCAAGTCAGTGCAATAACTGCTAATCCAACTAAGCACAATGAGCAAGCTTTTCTGAAGCTGAGTTATCGAGGGATTATCGGTCGTATACTGGCTTAACAAGTAGATTACTAGAGGAGGATTTTAGGAGTCTGGCATTTTTCTCACTGACACATCTTGTATATGTCCCGTCCCATTTATCGTGTTCATATCAACGGGCTTACCTCATTCATGATGTGTCTCATTTCAAAATGACAGATTCCTAAGTACATGTGATATGAATAAAGGTGCACAACGAGTTGATGCCAAACCTTGCCCCGAGTGTGGTGGCCATCGGGTTCTCATCCCATGCGACCCACGCATGGAAGTAAAGATAGGCGCATTTTCTTATCTGCATATGAGCGCTTTGGCATGTGTCGAGTGTGGTTATACAAGCCTCTATGTCAACGAACCACACAAACTCAAAAAGACTATGAATAGCTAAGGTGATACAACTGCAATCTACAAGGATAGACTTGCAGAATACACTTGTTTACCTATTGTATTAAATGAGATGCTACAATTTGCCTATTTTACTTATTTTCATTTTGATTGCTAATATCGACTGACAATAGGCATATGATATTATCTTGAATCGCTATGCAGGTGGAGTCTGGATTTCACCTTGCATAGCGCTACTCGATGCTTGCCGACAAATTTCTGAGGATACCTCCTCAACAGAGAAACCTAATTGTCGAATAGTGATCAGTATCTGATGCACTGCCTCCCGTAACTTGCATCGACGTTCCTCTTCGGTCATCGTCGGAGTTTCAGATGCAACAAGCACGCCTCGCCTCGCGGATGTCTGCACCCATCCAGCACGTTCCAGTTCGCTATATGCACGCATAACGGTATTTGGTGCAACAGCCAGATCGTTTGCAAGTTGACGCACAGATGGAAGACGATCTCCCGAGAGAAGCTGCCCTGATGCAATTAATGTCTGTATCTGCAACTTAATCTGTTCATAAGGCGGCACTGGACTCTGATGGTTTACAAGCACAAGAGAAGTGTTCAATTTGGCATTACCTCCGCATGTTTAATTCGTCTTGCTACTCCGCCACTGAGTCTGCCACGTGAGGCATAGCACGATAGGCCACCTATTATAAAAACATATCCTAGAAGGAAGACCAAGAACAGCGCAACTTCCAGTCCTATTGCATAAGAGCTGTGCTCGAGTGCTGCGAGATGACTGCTCCAGAGAAGTTTGTGCTGGAACTGATACAATGTTCCTATTATCCAAAACGCCTCTCCTTGCAATAAACCTACAAGCCATGAACGCATCATATCATCAGCATGCTGCGATACAGTAGGGTTGGAGGAGATCAGCAAACGTGGCGGTGCAACAACGCGTGCTATAAACCACTCTAGCAATGCAATACAGCAGAGCATTGTACAAGGGATGATAAAGATGAAAAAATTAGAAGAGGAAAGCGTCAGCTTTTGTCCGTTGGCAAGTTGGACATACAACGGACCTATGTATGGAGCTACTAGCAGAGTTATGATGCAGAGCGCAATGCATGCCGCACCTATCAAGACAAGAAAAATGGGAGAGCGATAGTCACTACTTTGTCGTTGCCGCATATCTGCATAGTTTACTTTTCCCAAAGTCTGCTGCCGCACGCGCCAAATGCCTATTGTTGTTCCGCAGCCACTTCCAATAAGGGCAACAAGCGTTAGCATCAGTGGAAAGAGATTGCCTTCTGCTGTTACAAGACCAGCAGGACTTCCTGTCATCAGAAATGAAACGAGAGCACCTCCTACGGTTAGAACGACTAGCGCAATGCCGAAACAGAGATATAGAGAGGAGAGAATGAACTGCTCCCAATACTGTTGGATGGTTCTTGCTAGAGTAGGTAGCTCATCTTCCTTATCCGTAATCTTCCACATTTGGATTTCTTTTAACAACTTTTTTGAGATAGTTACCGTTTTCTTACCCTTTTGCATATCCCATCCCTCCATACTAAGGAGAGCACCTGCTATCAGAGGAAGTAGGATATACCACCATGTATTTCCTTCAAAGAGCCATAGATATAGTAAGTGGTTGTTCATAGAGCTGTCTTCTGCTTTCTAAGCTGGATATGGGCTAGACCACCAGCTTCTATGCATCTCTTTATCTACAATTAGACATTTTTTTGTCACGATATCCATCGGTTGGAGGCTCTCTTTCCCAGCTCACATTCCTCTCATTGCATACATCTGTATTAAGTATACAATACAGATTAATCTGTGTCAAGTCTTTAATACAGAACTAAAAAAGGTGAGAATTCCATGTCTCCCATTCTTGAAAGCAGATGGACCATCGCGAAAATACCCCGCCAACGGTCAGCAGTGGAGGTACCTCCCTTTTCGGTCCCCCTAAGATAGCCAAGCCATTCCACACTCATCCGCACTGACTGTCACTAAACCTACTAGATC
>CBJMBI010000002.1:0-31585 GCA_966427955.1 uncultured Ktedonobacterales bacterium | reverse complement strand
TCCTTTCAAAGCATACGACAACACCAAAGGGCTTCTCTCTATTGTACTGTTTGTGATAGCTAAGTTCAAGAGGCTTCTCTCTCACTCTTTCACGGGCATCCTCGTCAAAAATTGTAGCCGCTATTACCTTTATCCTAATGGCAAGTATCCTTCAGGTATGATTTCGATCTGAGTTTGGGTGCATTAGCAGTATGTGCTAGAAGGTCATAAAGGAGTTGGTGTGATATACTCTAGGCAATTATCCTGAACTCAACTAACATGTTTCCAACATATTTTATACTCTTAGGATTAGGAAAGGAAGTTATGCATTCCTCCCAGCGCCGACAGGCTATCATTGTGCTTGATTTTGGCTCACAGTATAGCCGATTAATCACTCGCCGTATACGTGAGTGTTACGTCTATAGTGAATTGGTGCCAGCTAACACAACTTTGGCACAATTACAGCAAAACGATCAAATTGATATCAAAGGTTTTATTCTTTCAGGTGGACCCTCCAGCGTCTATGATGAAAATGCTCCCTCCTGTGATCCAGCGATCCTTCACAGCGGGCTACCAGTCTTGGGCATTTGCTATGGCATGCAACTGCTAGCTCATCAGTTAGGGGGGCATGTCGCTCCCTCTAACGGACGACGTGAATATGGTCCTGCAACTATCGAGGTGTTGGCCGAAGCAAAAGAGGCCCCTGAAAGCTATCGGATATTTCAGGACATCACTGCATCTGCGGCCCAGACTGATCCCTTAGATCCAACTCCAACTTTGTCAACGCTACGCCTCCCTGCTTGGATGAGTCATGGCGATAGTGTTGATCAGTTACCAGCAGGTTTCCGTGTGTTAGCTCGTACCGAGAGTAATCCTGTAGCCGCTATTGCCAGTCCACAGGGCTTAATTGGGTTGCAATTTCATCCAGAAGTTACCCATACTCCACAGGGCAAAGACATTCTACGCAATTTCCTCTTTCTTATCTGCAACTGTAAGCCTACATGGACTCCCAACGAGGTTATTGAAGAGGCAATCGAGCAAATCGACAAACGCGTCGGCAATGAACGTGTGATCTGTGGTCTTTCAGGTGGTGTAGATTCTGCTGTAGCTGCGCTCCTGGTGCATAAAGCAATTGGCGATCGACTGACTTGCATCTTTGTCGATACTGGCCTGTTACGTGCAGGTGAACGTGAGCAGGTTGTGGATACTTTCAGCAACCATATGCAAATTCCTCTGGTTGTTGTTGATGCACGCCAGCGCTTCCTGAAAAGGCTTGCCAATGTGGTTGATCCAGAAGAAAAGCGCATGATCATTGGCGAGGAGTTTATTCGTGTCTTTGAAGCCGAAGCCAAACGTCTGGAGGAAAACCTTGGCCCGATCAAATTTCTAGCTCAAGGCACGCTCTATCCCGATGTGATTGAGAGCACTAGCCATGACACAGCAGAAACGGCTAAGCGCATCAAGACCCATCACAATGTTGGCGGCTTGCCTGAAGATATGGCGTTTACTTTGGTTGAACCACTTCGTATGCTCTTCAAAGACGAGGTACGTGAAATTGGCCTTGCCCTTGGGCTACCAAAAGAGTGGGTCTGGCGTCATCCCTTCCCCGGTCCAGGACTGGCAATTCGCGTAATTGGCGCTGTTAATGAGCAACGACTGGAAATACTGCGCGCAGCGGATAAAATTGTGATTGAAGAGATTCGCAATGCCGGGATTTACCGTGAACTAGGCCAAGCCTTCGCGGTCCTGACTCCTCTACAGAGTGTTGGGGTTATGGGCGATGGTCGTACTTATGCCAATGTAGTTGCCGTGCGTGCTGTTACCTCTGGCGATTTCATGACGGCGGACTGGACACGCCTTGATCCAGATTTGCTAGGGCGCATCTCGAATCGGTTAGTCAATGAAATACCCGAAATTAATAGGGTTGTCTATGATATTACGTCTAAGCCTCCCGCAACTATCGAGTGGGAATGATACACATTGATGGTTGAATTCGAGATAATAGTACGAGGTCTCTTTGGTCCTAATCAACTTGTTCTGTCTTACGATCCATCCCGGCACATGACAATCTCACCAGAGATCCAAACATGGATGGACACTTTTTGGCAGGAAAAGCTTGCACAGGCTAAAGCGCAGAGCATCCGACTGTTTGATGCTCCACTATTCCGCTTCATTGAGACCTCGATACAAAATGGGAATTTGCATCTGCTTGTCGGTGATACTTCTTATAAGGAGTATGTCACCACACGTGTTCCTGAGTTTGCTGCTAACAGAGCGCGTCATGAGCTTGGCAATGCTCTCTCGATCTGCTCAGTCGTTGAGACCAGTGACGGCTACATTCTGCTCGAACTGCGCGAGGGTGTTGATGTCTATGTTGGTCGTTATCATGTAATTGGAGGCTTCTTCGAGCGTGACTTAGATATGGCAGTTGGTAGCACGCAACCCGATCCATTCGCAGCTATGCAACGAGAGATCCGCGAAGAGACCGGGATACAGCGTACTGATATTAGCGAGCAATATGTCTTGGGTATCGTCTACGATTTGGCCACACCGCATGCTGAGATATGCTTTCTCACTCGTCTGCATATCCCACTCTCAGAAGTTCACAGACGCCAACCCGAGGATAATGAGATCAAGCAACTGCATACTTTACAGATTACCGCGCAGAGCCTGCGAACATTTATCTTACGCCACCATGGGAATATCTCGGCTACGGGAGAGCCTAATCTCCTACTGTATGGGGCCTGGAAATTTGGTTTGAACTGGTATGAGGAGATTATGACTGCAATCGGGCAATAAACTGTACTAAATGGTGTCATCCGGTAATAGCCCCTGACGGAGTGCAAAAATGGCAACTTGCGTACGATCCCGTAAGTGCAGCTTCTGAAAGATAATGGAGAGATAGTTCTTGACCGTCTTCTCTGAGTATGACAAGCGCTCGGCTATCTCTTTATTGCTTAACCCTGATGCCAGATAACGAACAATCTCAAGTTCTTTCTCTGAAAGTTGAGCAAGGCTATGACCATTGGTCCCTTGCTCTGGCTGGCGGCGCAACTCGTTGACAATTACTTCGGTGAGCACTGGTGAGACAACAGTACCTCCTTGATGAACAGTTTTAATAGCCTCTGCTACCTCATGTGCCGAGGAGTTCTTCAGAAGATAGCCTCTAGCACCATTGCGCATCGCCTCTACAATCTGTTGATTCTGACGATGCACCGTCAGGATAATTACCGCAACATTAGGAAACTGGTGCGTGATTTGTCGCGTAACGGCGATCCCATCTACAACTGGCAGGTGAATGTCGAGCAAGACCACATCGGGAGAGAGTCGATGAATCTGCTCAATAGCCTCAAAGCCATTAGCAGCCTCTCCAACCACATGGATATGCTCTTCCAGAGTGAACAACTGGCGTAGTCCTTCGCGTATCAAAGCATGATCATCGACAATCAGCACATTGATCAGACACGTACGCTTTGTATTGAAGGTATTACCCAGCTCTCCTACCCCAGTTGTCGCAATTTGGCTAGCCACGTGAATTTGGGAGCCACTTTCAGCCTTTTTCAGCGTTAGGACAGGCGTGCTCACTCTGTCTGTGGCGACATAAGTACGTTTTCTCTCATTTGTGTCAGAGTAGACCATGATAGCTCCTTCCAATACTTACAACACATACCATTATTTCAATGACCTATTCGCCACTGGCGTGAATGCTCTGTATTTAGTATAGTCAGAGCGACAAAGTGCTGACTCGTCTCTCCCTCTCGTATAAGGATCAAGATACTTACATTTTACTTTTTTATTTCTTTTTAATTCAGACTAAACTTTTCATATGATACTCTACTAGTAAAAACTGGAAAGGGTTACTATGCTGCCATGGAAATAACCTTGGATCAATCGACTGTGCTAGGACAGATACAACAACAAGTACAACAACATTTCGTACATTGCTGCGATCCAGCTCATAGTTGGGATCATGTGAACAGGGTCTACAAGTTAGCAGAGTATATTGCTAAGCATGAGGGTGCAGACTGGTTTGTCGTGGGGATGGCTGTGCTTATGCACGATCTGGGACATACCGTTGAAAGCAAAGGCCAAGAGCACCATGTCGACCTCTCTGTAAAGCTAGCTTCTGAGCTAATGCTTATACACAAAATCCCAACCAAGTTGCAAAATGCCATCACTCATGCCATCTTGGCTCATAGCTTTAGCCGCGGCCTCGAACCTTGTACTTTAGAGGCCGGTGTTGTACGCGATGCCGATCGTTTGGATGCTCTGGGCGCAATCGGTATTATGCGCTGGGGTATTGTAGGAGGACAACGAGCAAAAACTGGCAGAAAGGCTTACAAGTTGGATGATCCTTTTGCCGAGCGACATGCGCTGGATGATAATCTCTATATGCTCGATCATTTCTACACGAAACTACTTAAGCTTGAAGAAAGCATGATGACAAAGACTGGTCTGCGCCTAGCTCAGCGTCGTACAGACTTTATGCGCCAGTATTTGGATGAATTCAAGAACGAATTGGACCTCTCCTGAAAGAGAGGTTCCCTAATATCTCCCTAACATCTTTATCTGTGATACAATAGTCCCAGTTTCATTTAGGACATACATACAAGATCGTTTCTTGCACTCAGTACAATCGCAATTGCTTGCAAACATTTTTTGAGAAACTAGAGGGTGATGATGCTGGAACAAAGGAATTTTTTGGATGGGCTTAATGAGCCTCAGCGTAGAGCTGTCATGACAACACAAGGGCCAGTGCTAATCCTAGCAGGTCCAGGTAGTGGCAAAACCCGTGTTATCACCCATCGTATTGCTTATTTAGTTCAGGATAAGCAGGTTTGGCCCCACCACATTCTTGCTGTCACCTTTACGAATAAGGCAGCCCGTGAGATGCGCGAACGCTTAGAAAGGCTGCTAGGTGCTAATCAGGCCAAAGAAATGACCATTGGAACTTTCCATGCTATTTGTGCTCGTGTGCTGCGCATGGAAGCTGATTCCCTCGCACCTCTGGGCCTCAATAAATCCTTCACAATATTTGATACAGATGATCAAGCTACGATCTTGAAACAGGCCATTCGAGAATTAAATCTCGATGAGAAACAGTACCGACCAGCTCTAATTCAGGCACTGATCTCACGGGCCAAGAATATGATGTATGGGCCCGACCAGATGGCTGAGCAGGCTACCAAGTATACAGAGGAAGTAGCAGCCCGCGTCTATAAAGTCTATCAGAAGTTGCTACGCAGTAATAATGGGGTTGATTTCGACGATTTGCTCATGCTTACCGAACAGCTTTGGCGTCGCGAAGCAACACTGCTCAGTCGATACCAACGACGCTGGCCATACATCCATGTAGACGAGTTCCAGGATTGTAATCTCCCTCAGTATAAGCTGATACGCTTACTGGGTTATGGGATAGATGATCAGCATGAGGGCCAGGGTAATGTATGCGTAGTGGGTGATGATGATCAAATGATCTATACTTGGCGGGGAGCTAGTGCAGAAAACGTCATGCGCTTCGAACAGGATTTTCCCCAGACTCAGATAATCATGCTCGAACAAAACTATCGTTCGACACAGACAATTCTTGACGCAGCCCAGGGAGTGGTACGCCGCAATAGATTGCGCAAGGATAAAAATCTGTGGACAGCAGAGGGTCAGGGCGAAAAAATCGTCTTACATGCGGCCTTTGACGAAGAGGATGAAGGCCTTTATACAGCCAGAGAGATTAGTCGTTTATTGGCACTGGGAGAGATCAAGCGACGCAGCGATATCGCTGTAATGTATCGCACCAATGCACAATCCCGCGCTATCGAAGAACAATTCTTGCGCCTGAATATCCCCTACAAAGTCATTGGTAGCCGCAAGTTCTATGAACGCAAAGAAATCAAGGACATGCTGGCATATCTGCGGTTGCTGGCAAACCCACATGACGATATCAGCCTGCTACGCATCATTAATGTTCCCAATCGCAAAATTGGTCCCAAGACCATTGGCGAACTGCAATCATGGGCCAGCCAGCAAAATATCTCGCTTTTCGCAGCCCTTGAATGTATTGAAAGCCATACGACACTGGGCAAAGCAGCAAGGAATTCCTTGCAAACCTTTCGCGCACTCATCAGAAACCTTGCCAGTGCCATTGATGAGCTTCATCTACCAGAATTGCTGGATCGCATTGCCGAGCACAGCGGCTATGGTCCTGAACTTCGTGCAGCTACTCAAGAAGAGGGACTGGATCGCTGGGGCAACGTGCTAGAATTGCGCCGGGTAGCCGAGGATTATTCAGAGCTTGAAACTCGTTTAGCACTCGAACTGTTCCTGGAGAATGTTGCTCTAGTTGGAGGTGCAGATACTGCTCAAACCAGCGAAAATGGTTCATTAATGCAGGATGAGAATAGCGACTCTGTTACCTTAATTACCCTACATGCTGCCAAGGGATTAGAGTTTCCTGCAGTCTTTATCGTAGGAATGGACGAAGGCTCACTGCCCCACTCGCGTTCAATTAGCAATCCGGCAGAGTTAGAGGAGGAACGCCGTCTGGCTTATGTTGGCTTCACCCGAGCCATGCGCTACCTGTATCTTGTACGTGCCCGCCGTCGATCCATCTTTGGTGAGATGCAGTACACAGAGCCATCACGCTTCCTAGACGATATCCCCGAGCATCTGCTAGCAACTAAGAAGAGCCATACTGGATCAACAAAACCACGACCCCAAGTGAACAGAGATAATGATTTCAACCAGGATCTCTATGGGCAGCAGGAAGGTGGCCGCGTCTTTGGCCGTGGCATTCCTCCTCAACACACCCCCAAGACCCCATTGCGGTTACCATCAACACCACGTAGCGAGTCATCATCATTCACTGTGCCACCATCTGCGGCAAAGGGCAAGAGCAATATCTCATCATGGGAAGAAGCCAAAAAGAAACAGGAGTCTAAACCCAAGGAGCCACAGTTCAAGGCAGGAGACCGCGTTCGTCACAACATATTTGGGATCGGAGTCGTTCTCAAGAGCGAGATAGAAGGCAAGACTGAATTCGTCGAGGTTCAGTTTAAGGGTGAATATGGAAAGAAGCGTCTGAGCGTGGAGTTTGCAAAATTGGAGAAATTATAAACCTAAACGATAAATACAGCCCTCTCTACCATACGAGGAGCAAGAAATCAACGACTGAGTGATTTAGAGACGACCTCTCTCAAAAAATGACGCACACCCAAGCAAAAAAGTGCTTGACACGATGCAAATGGTCGGCTATAATAAGACCCATCGGTCAGTCAGAATAATCTGACATATGCAGACTCAGGGCAGTTACCAAAGCGGTCAAATGGGACTGACTGTAAATCAGTTGCGAGAGCTTCGGAGGTTCGAATCCTCCACTGCCCACCATCCTTCCTGCTTTTGACTGGCCCATGTGGCGCAGTGGTAGCGCACAGTCTTGGTAAGACTGTGGTCGTGGGTTCGATTCCCACCATGGGCTCCCGCGGTTTCTGGCTGATGTTGGGACCTAGAGCACAGGGATCTAGGGCCGTTTGCGCTTTAGATCCGACCTCACGGAATTCCGCGTAGGATTGCAGACATCCCTTGCCGTCGTCTCCTGACTGATCGCCGTTTATCTCCTTTCCACTGTTTCCTACTATTTCTCTCAATCAAAGTTGAAACAAGCTTGTAAGCGAGATTGAAATAGCAGCAAACCTTGCAACACCCCATATGGGATTGAAATATATGGGATTGAAATGAAAACAACACAGGACTGAAAACAAATGGCTAAGAAGAAGTTTGAGCGGACCAAGCCGCATGTGAACGTTGGAACGATTGGACATATCGACCATGGCAAGACAACTCTGACAGCGGCCATCACTAAAGTGCTGGCAACTGCCCAGCTTGCAAAATATACGGCGTTTGACCAGATTGACAAGGCTCCAGAAGAGCGTGAGCGTGGTATCACCATCGCAATTGCTCACTTGGAATATGAGACGGACAAGCGCCACTATGCTCACGTGGACTGCCCCGGTCACGCCGACTACATTAAGAATATGATCACTGGTGCAGCTCAGATGGACGGTGCGATCCTGGTAGTGAGTGCTCCTGATGGCCCAATGCCTCAGACACGTGAGCACGTGCTGCTGGCTCGTCAGGTTGAAGTCCCGGCCATGGTGGTCTTCCTCAATAAGGTCGACATGATGGAAGATGAGGAGCTGCTCGAACTGGTCGAACTGGAAGTACGCGAGTTGCTCACCAAGTATGAGTTCCCAGGCGATGAAGTTCCCATCATTCGTGGCTCCGCCCTCAAAGCTCTGGAGAGCACAGGGGATCTGTCCCGCAACGATGCCAATGCCAAGTGCATCTGGGAGTTGATGGATGCAGTGGACTCTTACATCCCCACTCCTCCACGTGCCACCGACAAGCCTTTCCTCATGCCAGTTGAAGACGTGTTTGGGATCAAAGGACGTGGAACGGTAGCCACAGGTCGTATCGAGCGTGGAATCGTCAAGGTCGGCGATAACATTGAGATCGTTGGCATGAAAGAGGAGACACGCAGCGTTGTAGTGACTGGCGTCGAAATGTTCCAGAAGACACTGGACCAGGGTGAGGCAGGAGACAATGTGGGATGCCTGCTGCGTGGTGTAGAGCGCACGGACATCGAGCGGGGACAGGTGCTAGCCAAGCCGGGTTCGATCAAGCCACATTCGAAATTCAAAGCGCAGGTGTATGTGCTCTCGAAAGAAGAGGGAGGGCGCCATACCCCATTCTTCAATGGATATCGACCACAGTTCTATGTGAGAACGACGGACGTGACAGGCTCGATCAAACTGCCAGAAGGTGTCGAGATGGTCATGCCAGGAGATAACATCGAGATGACCGTCGAATTGATCCAACCGGTAGCAATGGAACAAGGCGTCAAATTCGCCATCCGCGAGGGAGGACGTACCGTCGGCTCTGGAATCTGTACCAGTGTGATTGCCTAGCAACGGACGCAATGAATTGCCGCGGCCTGATTTATTGTGCCCTTTGTGAACTGAAACATTGTATATGGGTTACTATGGGCCCAAAATCCAATTCATTGGCCCTTTACCGAGGTTGTTGGCGGTAAACCGCATAAAGAAAATTTGGATTGTCCAGCAATTCATTGTCTGTAATATAGGGATCCGATTGATCGCATTCCCGGTTTAGGCGGGTCCCTACCGATAGCGATAAATCGTCGGGTGGCCCAAGAGGCATTTCAGTATTTCAAATGGAGAACCCGATTTATTGCGTTCTTCCGATTTATCGCATCTTAGGGTCATGGACAATGTGTTTGAGCGCAAAAGAGCCCTCTGACCCTTTACTAAAGAAGAGAAAAATATGGCAACAGCAATAAAACAAGCAATAAAACAACGTATCCGTATTCGACTGAAGTCTTTCGATCATCGTATTCTTGATCAGTCGGCACAACAGATTGTGGATACCGCACAGCAGACAGGGGCGCGGGTCTCGGGACCAGTCCCGTTGCCAACAGAGATTCAAAAGTTTACCGTAATGCGGTCACCGTTTATCGATAAGGACTCGCGCGAGCAGTTTGAGATTCGTGTCCATAAACGTTTGATTGATATTATTGATCCAACAAATAAGACCGTTGAAGCCCTGACCCGTTTAAACCTGCCCGCAGGCGTAGATATCGAAGTCATACTGTAGGGAAAAGAGGTAATCACTATGCTAAGTGCATTGTTGGGCAGGAAAATTGGTATGACCCAGGTTTTCGGTCCTAATGGAACTGTCATCCCTGTAACCGTCATTGAAGCAGGTCCCTGTGTTGTAACTCAGGTCAAGACAGCCGATCGTGATGGTTATGAGGCAGTCCAAATTGGTTTTGAGCAGCTGCCAACCTGGAAAGCAGTACGTCCACAACTGGGCCATCTTGGACATAGCCTGCCATTATTAAAAGCGCAGCGCAAGCGCTTACAAGCCTATCAGCAAGAGGAGCGTGCGAAGTCATCTTCTGAAGCAACAGAAGAACAGCAAGCGAGCAGCTCAGTTGATAAAAAGAACAATGAAGAGCAGAATGGACCTGAAAGTGCGGCCAAGGCTGATAAGCAGATCCAGAAGCTATTAAAAATACAACAAAACCGACAGCGTCGTCCTGGACCTGTATTAGGACCCTTCAGAGTAGTTCGTGAAGTTGAACTCCAGCAAGGTATCCCCACAGATAAAGTGGAATTAGGTTCCCTGTTTGACGTAAGTCTCTTTACAGATGGAGAAGCAGTAGATATTGTCGGGGTATCAAAAGGTAAAGGTTTCCAGGGTGTTATGAAGCGTCATGGCTTCGGTGGAGGACCTCGGACGCATGGTCAGTCAGACCGTTCTCGTGCTCCTGGCTCAATTGGTTCTGGTACAACTCCAGGTCGTGTGCTCAAGGGAACGCGCATGGCTGGTCGTATGGGGAATGAACGCATAACAGTGAAGAAGTTGCAAGTAGTTCAAGCTGATCCTGAGCGTAATCTGCTAGTGGTGAAGGGCTCGGTACCTGGTGCCAATGGCGGTTTGCTCGTGATAAAAAAGCATAAGATGAGGTAAACCGAAATGCCCTCGACTACAGTGTATAATCAGGCCGGAGAGGCCTTAGAACAGCTCGAGCTGAGCGAGCAGGTGTTCGGAGTCACCCCTAATGCAGCGGTTCTCCATCAGGTTGTCACTGCACAACTGGTCAATCGTCGCCAGGGAAATGCCTCGACTAAGACTCGCGGTGAAGTTTCGGGTGGTAATAAAAAGCCTTATAGACAAAAAGGAACAGGTAATGCTCGCCAAGGGAGCACACGTGCACCCCAGTTTCGTCATGGTGGTGTTGTATTTGGTCCTAAACCGCATCCGTACCATCACGATGTTCCTAAGAAAGTGCGTCGTCTCGCTATTCGTTCAGTCTTGTCAGACAAAGTTGCCAATCAGGCTCTCATTGTTGTCGACAACTTGTCTTTAGAGCAGCCACGTACCAAGGACGTGGTAAAAATCCTGAACAATCTACCAGTGGGTAATGGTTCTAGCCAGCAAGCCCAGTCGGGATCAAAAGTGCTGATGATGTTGCCTCGCCGTGACGAAAATATCGTTTTGTCGGCTCGCAATGTCCCAACTGCCAAGGTACAGCATGTTTCCTCGATTAATGTGATTGAATTGCTCAAGCACGATTATATTATTATGCCTGTTCAGACTGTGCGCTGGATTGAGATGGTCTTTGGCGAAGGTTTGAGTGCTGAAGAAGCAAGCCAGAAAATTGCTGAAGGAACAACATCTGCATCGGCTGCTTCTGAGAACGAAGCATAGAAGAGGAGGGAACACGTGGAAATTACAGAAGTGCTGCGTCAGGGTATCGTGACTGAAAAATCGGTCAAGTTGCAGGAGCGTAACCAATATACCTTTAGGGTGGCGCTGAAAGCTAACAAAATTGATATACGTCGCGCGGTCGAAAGCCTCTTCAATGTAAATGTGATTAAGGTGAATGTGCTACGCATGCCCGGCAAGCCTAAGTGGATTCGTCGGCGGGGTGCTGCCCCTCGACCCGTACAGGCCCGTGAGTGGAAGAAGGCGATTGTCACCATCAAAGAAGGACAGACAATCGATATATTGAAGGCATAAGGAATAATAAGATGCCAATAAGACAGTATAAACCAACATCTCCTGGGCGTCGTGGGATGTCGGTCTCGACATTCGAAGAGATTACAAAGACAAAACCACAGAAGTCTCTGACGGTTAAACTTAAGAAGCATGCCGGACGTAACAACCAGGGTAAAATAACAGTCCGCCATCGTGGTGGCGGCGCTAAAAGAGCTTATCGTATTATTGACTTTAAGCGTAACAAGCTAGGGGTACCTGCCAAAGTAGCAGCTATCGAGTATGATCCCAATCGTACTGCTCGTATTGCATTGTTGCATTATGTAGATGGCGAGAAGCGTTATATCATTGCTCCTCTGGGGCTCAAAGTCGGTGATCGCGTCGAAGCGGGACCTGATGCTGATATCCGAGTTGGCAATGCGCTGCCTTTAAAGAACATTCCAACTGGTACAACCATTCACAATATCGAACTCGAACGTGGTCGGGGTGGTCAGCTGGCACGTGGTGCAGGCGTTGGTGCACAGTTGATGGCAAAAGAAGGTGATTATGCCCTTCTCCGCTTACCCTCTGGCGAACAGCGTCAAGTCCATATTTTGTGTATGGCAACCATCGGTCAGGTAGGCAATGTCGACCATGAGAATCGCAGTATTGGTAAGGCTGGACGCAAGCGTCATATGGGCCGCCGCCCGGCTGTTCGTGGTTCGGCAATGAATCCATCGGATCACCCACATGGTGGTGGTGAAGGTCGTGCACCTATTGGTGGACAGCCGCAGACGCCTTGGGGCAAGCCTGCAATGGGTTACAAGACTCGTAGAAATAAGCGTACGGATCGATTTATTGTCCGTCGCCGCAATGCGGGTAGAAGGAGAAAATAAGGTGAGTGTAGCTCATTTGGGATTGAAAAGGAGGCGAAAGTAATATGTCGCGCTCAAGGAAAAAAGGACCGTATATTCATCCTTCGCTCCGCAAGAAAGTGCTGGCGCTGCGGCGTAGCGGGGATCGCCGTTTGATTAAGACCTGGTCGCGTGCTTCGATGATCTTCCCTGAAATGGTAGGCATGACTATTGGGGTTCATAATGGAAAAACTCACGTGCCTATTTATATCAGCGAAAACATGGTAGGTCATAAATTAGGTGAGTTTGCTCCCACACGTCACTTTCGTGGTCATGCGGGCGGCAAGAATGAAAAGACCACATCGGTTCGTTAGTGATACAGCCCATTTGGGATGAAAAGGGAGTAAAAGATGCAAGTCAGGGCTATTGCCAAGAGTATTGGTATATCACCGCGTAAGATGCGTCTGGTCACGCAAGTAGTCAAAGGGCTTCGGGTAAATGAGGCTCTGGCTATTCTTCCATTCTTGCCCAATGCTGGTGCGGAGCCAGTACGTAAGGTAGTGGCTTCAGCGGCTGCGAATGCGGAGAATAACTATAATCTTGATCCAGATGAACTGTATATTCTCAATATTGTAGCTGACGATGGCTTTCGTGCCAAACGTGCAAAGGCACGATCTCATGGTCGATCTTCGCGTATTGTACGGCGTTATTGTCATGTAACCGTCATTGTCTCCGATGATCCAGCGGATGCTGGTCGTTAGATGCCATAAAAAAGGAGGACACTTTTGGGACATAAAGTACATCCCACTGGGTTCAGACTCGGCGTCGTCAAAGGCTGGCTGGCTAGCTGGTTCGCCGAGCGTGATTATAAAGATATCTGGGCGGAAGATTACATGATCCGCCTGATAGTCAACAAAGAGCTGGCCAATGCCTCTGTCTCAAGAATCGAGATCGAGCGTACCGCTGCCGACCAGATATTAGTAAAGGTATTTACGGCCAGACCTGGTATTGTTATTGGTAAGAGTGGTGAAAAAGTAGATCGGCTCAGAAGTCTTCTAGAAGCTAAGACCAAGAAGCGCCGTGTTCGCATGGATATCGTGGAGATACGCCAGCCCGAACTGGATGCAGTTTTGGTTGGACGTAGCATTGCAGAGCAGCTAGAGAAACGTGTCTCGTTTCGCCGGGCTATGAAGCAAGCGGTCCAGAAGACCATGCGTGCCAACGCTAAGGGTATCAAGATCGTTGTGAGTGGACGCCTGGGCGGTGCAGAAATTGCCCGTACAGAGAAAGAGGTAGAAGGAAAAGTTCCTCTCCAAACTCTGCGTGCTGACATTGATTATGGTCAGGCTGAGGCTCTGACAACCTTTGGGGTTATTGGCATTAAAGTATGGATTTACCGAGGCGACATTCTCCCTCACAAGCGCCGTGAAGCCGCCGATGCCCAGGCTGAAGTTTCTGGACCATCCACTGTGGGACCACGCGAAGAGCGTGGTGAACGTCGTGGTGAACGTCGCCAACGTGGTGAACGTCAGCAGGGCGAGAGAGGGCAACAACGCCAGCCACGTGGCGAGAGAGGGCAACAACGCCAGCCACGTCAAGCTCATGGTGGTCCTGAAGCACGAAGTGACAGAGATAGAGGGCCGCGTCCGCCACGCCCACAGGGGCAGCAGGGTGGACAGCAACAAGGCGAAAGAGGGCCACGTCCGCCACGTCCGCCACGAGAGCCACGTGGTGAAGGGGGCCAACAGCGTCAGCCGCGTCCGCCACGAGAGCCACGGGCCGGGAGTAGCGAAAATACAACCACTCCTGTGGATGGAACACCTTCAGTCCCAACGCCACCGCCTGTGACGCCACCGACACCAACGCCCACTGACGTCCCTACCAAAACAGATAATGGGACTACTGGGACCACTCAGCAGAGCGAATAGGTGTCCTAGGAGCAGAAAGGCTCTAGATTAAATTGGCATTGAAAGCATATTAGGAGACTAAGCCATGCCGTTATTGGTACCATCACGTACAAAGTATCGTCGGCAGCACCGTGGCCGCATGAAAGGCCAGGCTATGCGGGGCAATACGCTCTCGTTTGGTGATTTTGGCCTACAAGCATTGGAGCCTTGTTGGATGGAGGCTCGTCAGATTGAGGCTGCTCGTATCGCCCTCACCCGCTTTATGAAGCGCGGTGGTAAAGTGTGGATACGTGTCTTCCCTGACAAACCGATCACTGCCAAGCCTGCCGAGACCCGTATGGGTAGTGGTAAGGGTGCTGTTGACCACTGGGTTGCAGTTGTCAAGCCAGGCCGTATTATCTTTGAAATTGGCGGCGTTAGCGAGGAAATTGCCAAAGAAGCTATCCGCTTGGCCAGTCATAAATTGCCGATTAAAACACGCTTTATTAAACGAGGGGAGGCGGAGAGTGTCGAATCTTAAAGAACGCCGACAGCAAATTCAAGCGCTATCTTATAGCGAGGCTCAGAAGGAACTCAAAGAACTGCGGCTTAAGCTGTTTAACCTCCGCTTACAGCAACAGCGTGGTGAGGTAAAGAATAGTCGTATGTTTGCACAGACGCGTAAGGACATTGCGCGCGTGCTACATCGTCTAACCGTGTTGGAGCGTGAGTCATGACACAGAATAGCCCACTATCGTCCCTAGCAAAAAATACAACAACCGCGCCAGAAGCGTCTGCCATCCAGAAGACCGTCCGTCGACAGCAAAAAGTTGGGCGCGTGGTCAGTGACAAAATGGAAAAAACGAGAGTAGTGACCGTTGAAACTCTCAAGAAGCATCGTATCTATAAGCGCACATATAGGCAGACAAAGCGCTTCCATGTGCATGATGAGGAGAACCTCTCTCATGTCGGTGATCTAGTGCGTATCGAGGAAAGTCGGCCATTAAGTAAGCTGAAACGCTGGAGGCTTGTTGAAATCCTCAAACGGGGAAGTGGTGTTGTACCAGTAGAAGATACCTTAGGTCAGGACAATCCCTCGGTCGAAGAAAAATCCGGCGAAGCAGCCAGCAATGCAGAATAGGGGGAAGGAAGACCTATGATTCAGCAAGGGACACACTTAAAGGTTGCCGACAATACCGGCGCAAAAGTTATTATGTGCATTGGCATACTAAGTGGTTCTGCCAAACAGTATGCAGTAGTTGGGGATGTGATCAAAGCCGCAGTCAAAGTTGCTGCACCCAATGGGCAGGTAAAAAAAGGGGATGTCGTAGAGGCCGTCGTAGTACGCGTAGCCAAAGAGTATGGGCGCTCTGATGGTTCGAGCATCCATTTTGACGAGAACGCAGCGGTCATTCTTGCCCCTGGTAACAATCCGCGTGGTACGCGTATCTTTGGCCCGGTTGCCCGCGAATTGCGTGAGAAGAACTTTTTGCGACTCGTATCGCTCGCACCGGAAGTGATCTAACGGGGAAAAAAATGGCAACAAAACAAATACAAAAAAAGCCTCTCCATCTTGCTAATAAGATGAAAATCAAAAAGGGCGATACTGTTTTGATCATCACTGGCAAGGATCGGGGGAAGGAAGGGATTGTATCACGGGCGATGCCTCAAGTCGACAAAGTTATTGTTGAAGGTCTCAATGTCGTAAAGAAGCATGTGCGTCCGCAAGGCCAGACGCGGCAGGGTGGTGTGATCGAGAAAGCGATGCCTATTCATGTCTCGAATGTGATGTTGAAGTGTACATCGTGCGGAGAGCCCACACGCGTTGCTCGTGAGCGTCGCCCAATGGGTGATGATCAGAAGCTACGTCCTGTTCGTATCTGCAAGAAGTGCCATAAGGTAATTGAAGACCGCACGAGGAGTAGTTAATTATGGCCTCAGCCTTGAAAGAAAGATATCGCCGAGAAGTAGTATCTGCTCTGCAGAAGGAATTTGGTTATAAGAATCCAATGCAGGTGCCTTCTATTAATAAAGTTGTGATTAACATTGGCGTAGGCGAGGTTATCCAGAATGCCAAAGCCATGGAGTCCGCTGTTGCTGACCTAGCTGCAATCACAGGTCAGCGTCCAGTCATCACTCGTGCCAAGCGCTCTGTTGCGGCCTTCAAATTACGCGAAGGCATGCAAATTGGTTGTATGGTGACACTACGTGGTGACCGTATGTACTACTTCCTCGAAAAACTGATAAACGTGGCCCTGCCTCGCCTGCGTGATTTCCAGGGAGTTTCGCCAGAAGCGTTTGATGGTCGTGGTAATTATACACTAGGGTTGCGTGAACAATTAGTCTTTCCTGAGATCGACTATGATAAGGTAGACAAACTGCGCGGTATGGAAGTCAGCATTGTGACGACTGCACGCACAGACCAAGAAGGGCGACGGCTACTCGCATTGATGGGGATGCCTTTTAAGAAATAATACTAACCTTGTGGAGGCCACCTTTACTTTGTGCGGAAGAGGGTGTTAGCCTTTTGCATATGAAGGGAATGACCGCACTTCTCTCCCTTCTCTCACAAGGAGAACAGACTCATTAGAAAGTCCTGCGAGGCCGCGCAGCTTTCTTTCCTCCCATCCCGCCTGTGGATGGGTCACAAGACGAGGGTTTTTTATGGCAAAAGTATCAATGATTGTGAAGTCGCAGCGCAAACCCCGCTTTAGGGTGCAGCAGCACAACCGCTGCAAAGTCTGTGGGCGACCTCGTGCATATATGCGTAAATTCGGTCTATGCCGTATCTGCTTCCGTGAACGTGCACTACGCGGTGAGTTGCCCGGTGTCACAAAATCGAGCTGGTAGAAATGCATTCAGTAGAGAATGCATTTAACGCGAAGAAAAAAAAGCGAGAAACGAATTATCTATTATTTTCGTTTCTCGGGAGGATGATCCATGAATATGACTGATCCCATTGCGGATATGCTCACACGTATTCGTAATGCGGTAACAGCACGGCACACTCGCGTATTGGTTCCGGCCTCGAAAATGAAGCTGGGTCTTGCGCGTGTACTCAAAGAAGAAGGCTATATTAAAGATATAGAGATCCTGAAGGATAATCCGCAGGGAACGCTCCGCCTTACTCTCCGTTATGTAGACAAGAAACCTGTTCTGACGCAGCTCAAACGTGTCAGTAAGCCTGGTCTGCGTGTTTATACAAAGAAGGCAGACATTCCCCGTGTCCGTGGAGGCCTGGGCATTGCTGTTCTTTCAACACCAAAGGGCCTGATGACTGGTTCAAATGCCTACAAGCAAGGTCTTGGCGGCGAAGTCATTTGCTACATTTGGTAGAGAGGGAGGTTTCAAATGTCTCGTATTGGACGTGCTCCAATCGTTGTGCCGCCAAAGGTGCAGGTGAACTGGACTGAGGACAATTTTGTAACAGTCAAGGGTCCAAAAGGCGAACTCAAGCGCCAGATTGATCCCGAGTTAATTCTCAAACTTGAGGATGGCTCTTTGCAGGTAAGCCGTCCCTCGGATAGTAAGCCACACAGGGCTAAGCATGGTCTCTATCGTACCCTACTCAACAATATGGTTGTTGGGGTAACGAATGGCTATACAAAACAGCTGGAGATCCACGGTGTTGGCTATCGTGCTGCAAAAATTGGCAATAATCTCGTCATTTTGGTTGGGTATTCACATCCTGTTGAGGTTCAGCCTCCAGTTGGGATCACTTTCTCGGTTGATGGGGTAGATCCAGCAACGAAGGCAACCAAGGTGAGTGTAAGCGGTATTGATAAGCAACTAGTTGGTCAGATCGCTGCTGATATTCGAGCTATTCGTAAACCGGAGCCCTACAAAGGCAAGGGTATTCGCTACGCTGGTGAAAAGATTCGACGTAAGGCTGGTAAAGCAGGCAAAGTCGGCGGCAAGAAGAAGTGATGAATCATGATTAAACGATTTAATGCAAATCGGGCGCGGCTACGGCGGCACCGGCATATACGACGGCGTCTCTCGGGGGTATCGTCACGTCCACGCTTGAATGTATTTCGTAGTGGACAGCATATTTATGCACAGATTATAGATGATACTACGGGTATAACGCTAGTTGCAGCTTCATCGCTTGATGAAAGTCTGAGAAATTTCAAACCGGTTCAGTCGGTTGACACGCAACATGTACAAACTCCTGTTCAGGAAGAAGCTCCTGCTCAGGAAGAAGTAGAGCTTGTTGTTGCAGAGGTGGCACCTGTAAAAGAGAAGGGAGCCAAAGCTGAGAAATCGGCTAAGCCTCAAGCAAAGGGTGGCAAGCCTGGAACACAAGCCAAAACCGTATTGCCTGTTGCGCAGAGAGGTCAAAGGAAGACACCGAAAGAGGCACTTGCTCCTATTGCCAATAACCGCAAAGTTGCACTGGCACGCGAGGTTGGCAAGCTAGTTGCCCAGCGTGCAAAAGAAAAAGGTGTAACTCAGGTGGTCTTTGATCGTGGTGGCTATGCCTATCATGGGCGTGTAGCTGCACTGGCTGAAGGTGCTCGTGAAGTAGGTTTAGATTTCTAACCTGCTCGTGAGGGGACGGTGGGCGCGAAGTATTAATTAAAGAATACTGGAGTCCCCGACCCTTGGTGATAAACCGTATGAGAGTTCGGTCCAGAAACGGCTCCCAGCCTTAGAAGGGCCTGCCTCTCGGCTGCTTTCTTTCCTCCCATCCCGCCTGTGGGATGGGTCCCCAGAAAGGATGTTTTATGGCAAAAATAGATCCTTCAAAACTGAACTTGGAGGAGACAGTAGTAGAAGTTAAGCGTGTCTCCAAGGTTGTCAAAGGCGGTCGGCGCTTCAGCATTCGTGCCCTAGTAGTAGTCGGTGATCGCAATGGACATGTAGGTTTTGGTTTTGGCAAAGCAAATGAGTATACAGAGGCTATCCGTAAGGGCGTAGAAGAGGCCAAGAAGCACTTAGTCGAGGTTCCATTGTCTGGTACCACTATTCCTTTCCTGGTCAAGACGACCTTTGGTGCGTCAGAGGTATTACTTAAGCCTGCTGCGCCTGGTACTGGCGTAATTGCTGGTGGAGCAGTACGTGCAGTAATGGAGTCGGCTGGTGTCCGTGATATCTTGACAAAGACGCTTGGTAGCACAAACAAAGCAAACACGGTACAGGCTTGCATTAAGGCTTTGCGTGAATTGCGATCTCCTGATGTTGAGGCTGTACGTCGTGGCAAGACAGTAGTAGATCTTCTTGGCAAGAAGCATGCTGAGCAGCTTGCGGCTGCTGCTAGGGTCGCTGCCGAGCAGATGGCTAGCCATCGTAGTGCTCGTGAAGAAGAGGTTCGTGAAGTCAAAGCTACCTCTGGACGCCGAGAACGCCGTGATCGTGGAGAGCGCCGTGAGAGGAGTCGGCAATGAGCAAACTGCGTATTAAATGGGTAAAAAGCTCGATTGGTTACCCGAAGAGCCAAAAAGCAACGATTAAAGCTCTGGGGCTGCGCAAGCTTCAGCACACTGTCGAGCATGAAGATCATCCCGCTCTGCGTGGTATGATTCGCAAGGTGAGTCACCTCGTGAAAGTAGAGGAGGTTATCAGTGCTGAATCTCTCTAATTTGCGGCCTGCTCCTGGTTCACATAAAGCTGAGCGGCGTGTTGGACGTGGACACGGTTCTGGCCGTGGTAAGACTGCTGGTCGTGGTACAAAGGGCCAGAAAGCGCGTAGCGGTGGGACTGTCCATCGTGCTTTTAGTGGTGGCCAGACTCGTCTGTCAAAGCGATTACCTTTCGTTCGTGGTCTTGGTAATAGCAATACTGCTTTTCGTGATGAGTATACTATTATTAATGTCGTAGATCTTTGCTTATTTGAGTCAGATGCTCAGGTTAATCCTGAGACTCTCGTAGCAAAGAACTTGATGACCGCTGCAGAAGGGCGGGGTTTGATCAAGGTGCTGGGCAATGGTGAGATTGACCGTGCACTGAACGTCAAAGCACATAAGTTTTCTGCAAGTGCGCGTGCCAAGATTGAGGCAGCCGGTGGTAGCGTCGAGATTATTCCAGTAAAAGTCTATGAGAAGACCAAGCGGAGTAAGGACGCAAAGTCAAATAGTTCACAGGAATAGTAAGAGCAGGGTGTCTGGGTTCAACCCATTGGCATCTTGCTCACCCTAGGTTGTATACTACCTATCGTCCGGATAAGTACTTCCGAATCCAGAAAACCCATCAATCGCTATCGATCAGCGCAGCTACTGTTACCTTGAGTAAAAAGTGTGATTCTGCTCTTAATAAATGCTCTCTGTAGGCTGATTCGTCTCTCTTATGCGAATGGTGGTGGAAAGACAGCCCATCTGGGATTGAAACAAAGCAAGAAAGAAAAAAGAAATTAGGAGGACTTTATGTGGGAACGATTGCGTAGTATATGGACTGTTCCTGACCTACGCAACAAGATTCTTTTTACTCTGGGAATTTTGTTGGCATTTCGTGTTCTGGCTAATATATCGGTTCCTTTGACGCAAGCCGAATTTGCGAAGTTAGTCGATCTCTTTAAGCCGGGTGCTAATAGTCCAACCAGCCAGGTGTTTAATCTGCTGGACGTCTTTACGGGTGGGTCACTCGATAAGTTCTCGATTGTTGGCCTCTCGGTTTATCCCTATATTACAGCAACGATTGTTATGCAATTGTTGCAGCCCATTATCCCGGCATTGCAAAATCTATCAACCCAAGGTGAAGCTGGGCGTCTCCGTTTTAGCCAGATCACTCGTATAATCACTGTACCTCTTGCTTTCTTATCGGCCCTCGGAAATTGTGCTCTTTACCAGCAAGCTGGAGTTCTGACAGGTTTCAGTCTTTTTGACCCCACTTATGCTCTAGAAACATGGTCAATCCTATTCACCTTAACAGCTGGAGTGATGATCCTAGTTTGGCTGGGTGAGTTAATCACAGAAAAAGGTATTGGCAATGGTATCTCATTGATTATCTTTGCCAATATTGTCAGTCGGCTCCCGCAATTTATCACTCAGGGATACACTACAGCGTCCACTGGTGGGAGTAGTGGTATTGTGAGTATAGGTGTCTTCGTGATTATTGGGTTCCTGACCATTATTGGTGTTGTCTATGTTTATCAGGGGCAGAGGCGCATTCCGGTACAGTATCCAACCAAGCGTACTGTTGGACGTGGAATGTTGGTGGGTTCTGCGCAGACAACCTATATTCCTATACAAGTCAATAGTGCAGGTATGATTCCACTCATTTTTGCATCCTCGATGTTGCTCTTCCCAACGGTGATTGCGCAGTATCTGACAACGAGTAAAACGGCGTGGTTAGCAGCTACGGCGAACTTTGTCAGTACTAGCATACTCAATCCTGTCCAGTGGTGGTATTGGGTTATGGAATGTCTGCTGGTTATTGCCTTTACGTACTTCTATGCCTATGTATTATGGCAACAGCAGAATATTCCTGAGAATTTGCAGAAGCAAGGTGCTTTTATCCCTGGCTATCGTCCAGGAGAGCCTACTAATAGGTATCTGAGCACCATACTCAATCGTGTCACCTTGGCTGGAGCGATATTCCTGGGTATTGTAACCTTTATGCAGTACTTCACGCGTGTGGGTGGAAACCAGCTATTCACAGCTGCTTCCGTACTGATTGTCGTTGGAGTTGTGCTTGATACCGTTAGGCAATTAGAGGCACAGATGGTAATGCGTAACTATTCAGGATTCTTGTCCTAGTACAGAGTCTAATAGTCTTTTTCAGTTTATTCATGTGATGCTGGGTCTCATGAGGGGAAGGATAGATGCTCAGAGTTGGTATTCTATTCACGATTCGCTTTAAGGATACTGCAAGTTAACATCTCTATTGTTTACGGGGTGTAGTGCATGGAGTCCTTCCTCCTTCTTCTCTCCATCGGAGGAAACGCGTGAATATTATCCTGATCGGGGCTCAAGGGTCGGGGAAGGGGACGCAAGCGGAAAGGCTTGCTCACAATCTTGGGATTCATCATGTTTCTAGTGGTGATCTCTTCCGTAAGGTGTCTGAAGAGGAGACTGAGTTAGGCAGAACAGTTAGGCTATATCTGGATCGTGGGGAACTTGTACCCGATAACGTCACAGTTTCCATGATCCTGCAATATATGGCAGAAACAAACTATATAAGCCAAGGTGTATTATTGGATGGTTTCCCACGGACGATTGCTCAGGCAGAAGCTCTAGATAAAGGATTGTTAAGTGCTGATCAATATGTTGACTGTACGATTTACTTGCAAGTTCCTCTAGAAGTGCTTCATCGCAGGCTTTCGGGACGATATATCTGTCGTGCGGCTCAGCATGTGTACAATCGTGAGACAAATCCTCCAAAAGTTCCAGGGATTTGCGATTTGGATGGAAGTGAATTGTACCAACGTCCTGACGATCAAGGCCTAGCAGTTCAGAAACGCTTAAACATTTTCTTCGAGGAAACTATTCGTCTCCTTGATTACTATCAAAAACAGGGGAAATTGGTTGAGGTAAATGGCAATCAACCTATTGAGCAGGTACAGGGTGCCTTGCTTGAAGCAGTTCGGCATTTTGTAGCTGAAAGAAGCTAGGATGTATGGCAGCTATTATTAAGTCAAAGCAAGAACGCGAAAAAATTCGGGCAACTGGTTGTATCATCGCTAATATATTAGAGGAATTACGTAGTGCGGTGCATGTAGGGATGACGACTCGTGAAATAGATAGACTGGCGGTGGAGGCTTTGCAGCGTCATGGGGCTAAATCAAGCGCTTTGGGCTATCGTGGTTACCCCGCCTCGCTTTGTACGTCTGTAAACGAAGAAGTCGTTCATGGAATCCCCGGTGAGCGTGTCCTCAAAGAAGGCGACATTGTGACAATCGATTTCGCTGCTAGTTATAATGGCTGGCATGCGGACTCAGCAATTACTGTTCCGGTAGGAACTATTGCCCCAGAAGTCCAGCGTCTGCTGACAATAACTGAGGAGGCACTGTATCTTGGGATTGCTGCGGCACGGGGAGGGAATCGCCTGCGTGACATTGCTCGTGCTGTACAACAACATGTAGAGGGGGCAGGCTTCTCAGTAGTTCGTCTCTATAGTGGGCATGGTGTGGGTCGCAGTATGCATGAGGACCCGCAAGTGCTGAACTATGTGGACGCAAACTTTCCCAATTCTGTGCTCAAGCCTGGTATGGTCATCGCTATTGAACCAATGGTTATTATGGGAAAGCCAGAAACTAAGGTTCTGGCTGACGGTTGGACAGTCGTCTCAGCAGATAACACCTATGCAGCTCATTTTGAGCATACAGTAGCAATCACAGAGGGAGAAGCCGAAATCCTGACCCTCGGACGGGTAAGAGTAGAAAGTCCGGTGGGACAAATTTCCCACTAGACTTTCTGGCAAGGGTATGCTATAATTTATAGTTGCTTGCAGCAGTGTTAACTGCTGCCATTTTATACTTTGATGAATCTTTAGCCGATACCAGAAATCAAAAGGGGCAAGAAGTGTCCCACAGCTCTCACACGTTGGGTAGCTGTAGAAGCCCCCGACTTTAGTCGTGGGGTACTTTCACAGAGCATATATGCAGGAAAAAGTGAATGTAGTCCTACCGTTAGGGAAAGGATAGTATGCCAAAGAAGGATGAGATTGAGGTTGAGGGTATAGTATTAGAGGCTCTCCCCAATGCCATGTTTAAAGTCAAAATTGATGAGGAGCATGAGATTTTGGCTACCCTGTCCGGGCGTATCCGTATGAATTTTGTGCGTATCGTACCAGGTGATAAAGTGCGAGTTGTGCTGTCGCCCTATGACCTGACCCGCGGTCGCATTATATGGCGTGTAAGGTGAGGCGATGTCAGCTGTAAGCGCGCATCCTTCATGATTCCTTTTCTCCTAAAGCGGTATTTTTTTACGTAAACAAACCTGTACTTTATTGTAGAGGGAGGGCAAGCCATGAAAGTGCATGCCTCAGTCAAATGTCGTTGTGATAGCTGCAAAATCATTCGTCGTAATCGTGTAGTGATGGTTATCTGCAGTAAAAATCCTAAGCATAAACAGAAACAGGGCTAATTAAGCCATTTGATTTTTGAGTTTCTGTCATGAGCGAATTTGAAGTTCGCATCTGGAGGAAAACATGGCTAGAATCGCCGGCGTTGACATTCCGCGTGACAAGCGTGTGGAAATTTCGCTGTGCTATATCTATGGTATTGGGCTTGCTACAAGCCGCGAGATCTTGGAGAGAACACGCATCAATCCAGATACACGAGTAAAGGACCTCACGGAAGAAGAGGTCAACCGTTTACGTGAAATCATTGATCGTGAGTATAAAGTCGAGGGCGATCTTCGCCGCGAAATAGATAGAAATATCAAGCGCTTGATCGAAATCGGCTGTTATCGTGGCTTGCGTCATCGTCGCAATCTGCCGGTACGTGGCCAGCGTACTCGTACAAATGCGCGTACACGCCGTGGTCCAAAGAAAACGGTTGCTGGCAAGAAGAAGGCATCAGCTAAGAAGTAGGGGAGAAAAAGACACTCAATGGCAGATAAGAAGAAAACAACTGGTAAGGTCAGGAGGCGTGAGCGTAAATCTGTGCCGCGTGGCCAAGCTCACATCCAGGCAACGTTTAATAATACGATTGTTACCCTCACTGACCCAAATGGGAATGTACTTTCTTGGGGCAGTTCCGGTGCCCAGGGTTTCAAAGGTTCGCGTAAGAGTACTCCTTATGCTGCACAGGTGACTGCTGAGTCAGCTGCTCGCCGTGCCATGGAGCATGGCCTACGGCAGATAGACGTCTTTGTCAAGGGTCCTGGCTCTGGCCGTGAGGCGGCTATTCGTTCTTTGCAGGCTGCTGGTCTCTCTGTCACTTCAATTACTGATGTCACACCTATTCCGCATAATGGCTGCAGACCGCCCAAGCGGCGTCGTGTATAGCCCGCCAGGGAGTGAGTGTTTCTCAACTGAGCGATTGAGACATTGAAAGAGGAGGATTAAGTTCAATGGCGCGTTATACCGGCCCTGTCTGTAAGTTGTGCAGACGCGAAGGGGTAAAGCTTTTTCTGAAAGGTGACAAGTGTATTAGCAAGTGCACATTGGATCGCCGTAATACCCGTCCTGGACAGCATGGTGCTAGCCGTGCACGAAAAGAGTCCGGCTATGCTAAGCAGTTGCGTGAGAAACAGCGAGTTCGTCGTACCTATGGAGTGTTGGAGCGCCAATTTGTCAGACATTTTGATGGAGCTGCTCATCGCCCTGGAAAGACGAGTGACAATCTCTTACAGATCCTTGAGATGCGCCTAGATAATTTGGTGTATCGCCTTGGGTTTGCGGATTCTCGTGCTCAGGCCCGCCAGCTTGTTAGTCATGGGCATTTCGCTGTCAATGGTCGCAAGACTGATATTCCATCTTTTATTGCTAAACCTAATGATGTCATTGCGGTTCGCGAGCGCAGTAAGGGCCTTGAATACTTTAAGGTACGTACCTTGCTCCTAGCTCAGAAGGGTGTTCCATCCTGGTTGAGTCTGGATGTGAATGCATTGTCTGGTCGTGTCATCACCATACCTTCACGAGCAGATCTTGAACTGCCCTTCGACGAGCAGATGGTGGTTGAATATTATCAGCGATAAATACTCTCGTCAACGGAAACTTTCTGGCAGACACTAGGGCCCTCTTGGGATGCAACCGCGGGTAACTGTTGCATCTTTGGGCGGTATTTAGGTGTCGCCGTATATCTATCTTTTGAAGAGCAAATCCCCTGAGTAGCAATCTTTCGTAAGAGAGATAGAGGATTGAAACAAAGGAAGATTGAGGATTGAGACGAGAAAGAAAGGCGGTTGAGAACCTTGCTAGATATTGCACTGCCTCGCATTAAGAATACAAAGACTCAGGGAAATTATGCGAGCTATGATATTGAACCATTAGAGGCAGGCTATGGGTGGACCCTGGGCAACTCATTACGGCGTGTTTTGTTGTCTTCGTTGCAAGGCGCTGCTGTAACCTCTATACGAATCGAAGGTGTGCAACACGAGTTCCAAGACATTCCCAACGTAATGGAAGACGTAACTGATATTGTGCTCAACATAAAGAAGTTACGTTTACGCTGTTTCTCAGATCATCCTGTCTCAATGCGTCTGGAAGTAAGTGGTGAACGTGAGGTAACAGCAGCTGATATTATTGCTCCCAGTACGGTGGAGATTGTCAATCCTGAACTGCATATTGCTACGCTCGATAATGAAAATGCTCGCCTTGATATGGAGCTGGTTGTTGAGACTGGTCGGGGCTATGTTCCTGCCGACTCCAAAGAGGACCAGCCCATTGGTGTTATCCCTGTCGATGCTATCTACACGCCGGTCCAGAAGGTAAGTTATGCCGTTGAGCATACGCGTGTAGGTCAGATGACGAACTTTGATAAGATTGTCCTTGAAATCACGACGGATGGTACGATCACACCTGATGAGGCTCTGCGTCAGAGTGCAGATATCCTGGTGCGTTACTTCACTTTGCTGGCCAACTATCGTGCCCAGGTACCTGATATCGAGAAGGCCCCTCTGAGCAGTTTGCCCATCCCTCCAAAGATTTTTGATACACCGATCGAGGAACTGGATCTCTCAGTTCGTGCATATAACTGCCTCAAACGCAGCAATATTACGAAGGTAGGCCAGGTACTCTCAATGAATGAAGATGATCTTCTTGGAGTGCGAAACTTTGGTGAGAAGAGCTTGCAGGAGTTGCGAGAGCGTTTACTTGCTCGAAACTTCTTGCCTAATCCACGTACTAGCGCTGTCGGAGCCGATATGGACGACGATCAGGAAATGGAGGAATAAGTTGAGGCACCGAGTTGCCGGTAACCGGATGAACATGCCCGAGCCGCGTCGCCGTTCAGCGCGTCGGAATTTGATGGAGGGTCTTATCCGGTATGACCGTATCAATACAACTGAGGCACGTGCACGTGCTATTCGGAGTGAAGTTGAAAAATTAATTACAGTGGCGGTTAAAGGCCGTGAGGATGCTCGTAAGCATTTAGCTGCTGTAGTGCCTGATGAGGAGAAGGCGGCTCGCATCCTTGCTTTTGCTCGTCATGGGCGCTTCTCTCTGGATAAAAAAGTGGCGACCAATGAGGAGCGTGCTCAAGAGCAGAAGGCTCCCCTGACAGAGAAGGGGCGTAAGTTCCTTGAAGAAAAACTCAAGGCCCGCCGCGAGGAACTCCTGAGTATTATCCCAGATGAGCAAGAGGCATCCAAAGCTCTTGAAGCAGCCTATGAGGCTATGGTGATCGAACTGCGTGCTCGCCGTTTGATTTTACGTACTTTGCCTGATGAGCTAGTTGTCAAGAAGATGTTTGAGGAATTGGCTCCTCGCTATCTCGGTCGTCCTGGTGGCTATACGCGTATCACAAAGCTGGGTCATCGGAAGGGTGATGCTGCTAAGATTGCACAGATTGCCCTTGTGTAAGTCTGCGGCGTTTGTCGAACCAAGTGTGTTATGCCCATTTAGTGCGTAAGGATTTGCCAGAGTACTATCTTTCACGGTTGCAAAAGAGCAATTCGCGATTGGGCGATTGAAACGAAACATTGAAACGATGAATGTTGCATGTGGTATTGAGTACGATGGAACGGACTACCATGGCTTTCAGCGTCAACCCGAGCATCATGGCCCAACTGTGCAGGGGATGTTGGAGGAAGCAATTATGCGCATCTGTGGTGCTTCCGTGGTAGTCAATGGAGCTGGTCGTACTGATGCTGGGGTACATGCAAGTGGACAGGTCATCCATTTTCGGACCGAAGCTGGCTTGACTCCTGAGGTGTGGCGACGAGCACTGAATGCTCTCTTACCCAATACTATCGTAGTACGCTGGGCAAGAGAGGTCCCACAACATTTCCATGCCCGCTTTAGTGCTCTGAGTCGTGCTTATCGCTATACAATCTGGAATGATGTGGCACCGACGGCCTTACGGGCACGGTACAGTTATCACTGTCCTCGCGAGTTGGATGCGAGCCTTATGCATGAGGCATGTCGCTTTTTGTTAGGGTGCAAGGACTTTGGGGCCTTTGGGCAGAGCCCCGAGCGCTCGAAGTCAGCAAGACCTGAGTTGCTTCACTGTGTTCGTACCATGTTGGAAGCGTGCTGCAGACGCGATGCAGCGCAGAAAGAACTCATTTATTGTGATTTTATAGCCAATGCTTTTCTCACGGGGCAGGTTCGCAGAATGGTTGGTACGCTGCTCTTGGTTGGGCAGAAGCGTCTCAGCCTAGAAGAATTTGCAGAAATTGTGCAACGTGCAGAGAAGGTGCATCCTGGTTCAGCGGCCCCTCCACATGGGCTGTGTCTGGTACAGGTTAAATATCCTGAGATATTTGGAGTGACGAATAATGATGAAGACATATAGCGCCAAGGCCGCTGATCTGCAACCCAAATGGTATATCATTGATGCCGAGGGGCAGGTTCTGGGTCGTTTGGCTGCGCAGATCGCGCACATTTTGCGTGGAAAACATAAGCCAACTTTTACACCTCACCTCAATAGTGGGGATTTTGTAATTGTGATCAATGCTGAAAAGGTTGTAGTAACCCGTAACCGTCTAGATCAGAAGATCTATTATCGCCATTCGCAGTATCCTGGTGGCTTAAAGAAGCAAACACTGCGTCAGGTTCTTGAAGGTAGGTTTCCTGAGCGTGCTATTCAACATGCTGTGCGTGGGATGGTGATGCACAATCGTCTGGGGGCTCAGATTATGAGTCGCCTAAAAATTTATGCAGGTCCAAATCATCCGCATCAGGCTCAGCATCCAGTGGTTTGGGCAGGGCCTGAGGCGTTGTTGAAAGAGTACTCTGAGGCAAAGTAAAGAAGAGGAGAACTTACGTTGACTGATACTAATAAGGGTGATTACTACTACGGTATGGGACGCCGCAAGACGGCTGTTGCTCGTGTGCGTGTTTTTCCCAATGGTGACGGTAGTATCACTGTCAATGGCAGAACTGCTCAGAACTATTTTGGGCAGCGTGAGGTATATCTGGCTACTATCGCTGCACCATTCCGTGTGCTAGATCTGGGCAACAAGTATACAGTGACGGTACGTGTTGTAGGCGGTGGTACCACTGGTCAGGCGGGTGCAATTCGCCATGCTCTGGCACGTGCACTTGTTCGCATGAATCCGGATGCCAAGCATCCTTTGCGCAAAGCAGGTTTCCTGACGCGCGATCCCCGCATGAAGGAGCGCAAAAAGCCGGGTCTCAAGCGTGCTCGTAAGGCTCCA
The DNA here is from genome assembly GCA_966427955.1 of uncultured Ktedonobacterales bacterium. GTDB lineage: Bacteria > Chloroflexota > Ktedonobacteria > Ktedonobacterales > Ktedonobacteraceae > DASYAN01. The sequence continues at coordinate 2,110 of CBJMBI010000002.1, read as the reverse complement.
CAGTATACGAAACGCTAATCAGAGGGAAGAAGTGCTTTGTGCATGATCCCTGTTGGGATAAGAATTGGAACCAAGATAGAGCCTTGACTTACTTCACAGGTCAAGGCTTTTTAGCATTTATTAGTCTTAATTGAGTCGTCATGGTAAGTCAACTGACGGTATGGATGTGGATTCAACTTTTCTGACAATCGCTGTAAATAAAGGATAAAAAAGCTTGATATGATATGTATATCCATGTATAATGTGAGCGTGATTGAAAGATCACATAATAAGACTAAAGGAGGTAATTTGAAAGTACGAGATGTACTAAAACGGCTCAATTCGGAAGGATGGTATCAAGTAGGAATGGAGGGGAGCCATCGTCAATTTGAACACCCCACCAAGTCTGGTAAGGTGACAGTGGCGGGGCACCCAAGTGAGGATATTCCAAAAGGGACATTCGCTAAGATCCGAAAGCAAGCTGGTTGGTAATGAGTGTAGGGGATCTGACCCATCCCCTACACTCCTCTCGTACAGAATCTACCATAAATTATCATTAGTTACAAGCGAAAGGTGGTATCGATGACAACAAAGTATAAATATCCCGTAATTGTTGAAAAAGGAGAAACAAACTACGGGGTATACCTTCCAGATATTGATGGATGTATTGCTGTTGGAGATACACCGGAGGAGGCTCTAGATAGGATGAAACGAGCTTTTTGTATGCATTTAGGTGCTATGGTGCGAGATGGTGATTTTATCCCTAAGCCGTCACCTGTTGAGGCCATTCATCCTGTTGAAGGTGTTGAAACTATTGACTATGTTGAAGTGGAAATATAGTTTATCAGTTGGAACTCTTCTATGCAAGAGTTCCAACTCGTTCCAGAAGAGGAAATACATGAGTCTTATCCCTAAATTTGAGCCTACCAATCAAAAGATGACGGCAGCACGTAGGCTGGTGAGTAAGCCTGTCCTTTCACTAGAATGAAGCCACTTGGTGTCCACTTGAGAAAACCAGAGAATTTGCCATCCGCCTCTGCAAGGTTAAACTTCGTCCTACCACACAAGATTGTCTCTCAAATGGAAATTATTCACTTGTAGCCAATGTCTTTCTACCGTATCATCATGATGTTTCCATGGTCGTGCCAGCCCAATGCTTAGGATAACTGGAGTTCCACTTTGTATTCGTGCATTGATCTCTCTGATCAGATCCCATTTGGGAGTTTTGTGGTCAGCCTCGTATAGGCGCAGATCTGTAACTGATAGGTTGACAGTAAAAGTTCCATCTGTGATATCTGCTCGAATTCTATCATTGCGATTCACCGATAATTTGGGTGGATTGGCAGGTATAAGGCATCCTAAGGAGGCCTTGCCTGTTCCTACATCAACAATGCATCCGCTCCTAAAAGGTTGAATCGCTGGACCAAAAATGTCTACAATACTTGTATGAGCAGTAGACTGAAGTAGCTGCCAAAATCGTTCGGGTGAGACAATGCCTATATGGTGTGCATTGAGAAAATGAAAGCAGTGATCTTCTAGTTCTGGTGCCTTTCCGCAGTACTGAACTGGACCTAAATCTACCAACGAAGCTATGCTCAATAGTCCTCCTTTAAGAGCGAGTAAATTGCGCGTCAATCTCTCAGAACGGAGTACTGGACGAATATGTTGACCGTTTGAAGGGTTGATGCCTGCTATACAAACATATCCTGGTTGCATTCTCGTCAAATGATTCACTACAATCTGCATTCCCATCCCCCTTTGGTGCCAAATCAATACCTCAAGATACATGGTTGATCTTTTCGGTTTCTCTCTGCTATATTAGGTCTTGTCTAGGAAAAGAGGTGTCTTTAAACTATGCACTATTTCAATAGTATATCACAAGTATACTGCTAAATGTGTATAATTTCCAGATTCCCCCACTTTTCCTGAAGATATTCTAATATGAGGCGCCGGTGACAATGTTCTGCGGTTGCTTCACTACAGAGTAAGACAGTTGGTATTTCAAATAACTTTGGGTTAATTCTTTCTTCAACTCTTCGGTCTCTCATAAGCGCTAAGAAGTGCTGCTGGTAATCGAGCCAGCTTCCTTTTTGTTTTTTATAGGCATCAAGCATATCTTGTGTTGGTGCCA
>CBJMBI010000001.1:0-54288 GCA_966427955.1 uncultured Ktedonobacterales bacterium | reverse complement strand
GTAAAGATAAGATTACCCGAGCACGTAGTATCCAAGCTCGTATGCGTGCTCAAGGGTGTAAGTTTGATAAATCTGGTGATTGGTATCAAATCTTTGAAGATGAGTTAATGCGATTCCCTCGGGATAAGCATGATGACCAAGTAGATGCTTTTAGTTATCTAGGTCTTATGCTTGATGTGCTAATTGAAGCCCCGACAAAAGAAGAACTCGAAGAAGAGGATTACCAAATGGAATATGAACAAAGTGGCCTTTCTGACGAAGGGCGCAACTCGACAACGGGATATTAAATGAAATTCATTTGGGAAGATGGTCATATAAAAGAATTTCCTGTTGGAACACTACTCTGTGGTGTTCAACACAATCTCCAGCGACCTTTGTATGCAGAATATACCCCGGAAGAGGTCGCCTTTTTTAAAACTAAAAAAGGTTCAGCCTATTATCGTAGAATATTAGCCCATATTTGCCGAAGGAAAATAGATGCCTATTAATGGAACGCCCGGCGGGGCATTACAAGCTATGCAAAGTGGTGCCCAAGGGGAAGGTCTTGGTGGAGGTTTTGATCCGAATCAAGATCCTTTTAATCTGGCTGGTGTAGCTCAGATGGCGGGGCAACAACAGCAACAGATGAACCAGATGCCCCAAGAACCGGAGCAACCGGATATTCCCCATCCTGATGCTAATCCTGGTCCGGATAACCGTTTACGCGGATATATTGAATCTGTAAATATTGCTGAAAAACTTGACGAGGATACTCTTAGAAAGATTGCTAACCAAGTTAGCGAAGGGTTTGAAGTGGACCTGCAATCTCGTAAGGAGTGGGAACACAAAATCGACGAATGGACAAAACTTGCCCAACAAGTCCAAGAACAACGTGCCTATCCGTGGCCGCGCGCCTCTAACATTAAGTATCCCCTTTTATCTACTGCTTCTATGCAGTTTGCTGCACGAGCTTATCCAACATTGGTTCCTAGTGATGGTAAGATCGTTATTGGGCAAGTGATTGGTAAAGATCCGGACGATTCGAAACAAGATCAAGCAGATCGTATTGGCACATATATGTCTTATGACATTATGCATCAAATGTATGGATGGGAAGAGGGAATGGATAAACTTCTCATTACTCTTCCGATTGTTGGTATGATGTTCAAGAAGACGTACTGGGATAGTGTTAAAAAGGTTAATTGCAGTCATGTTTTGATGCCGAAACACGTTGTCGTTAATTACTGGACTACCTGTTTGGATGACTGTGAACGGATCAGTGAAATCATCCCAATGACTAAACGGATGATCAAACAACGTCAAATGAGTGGTATTTTCTGTGATGATGTTGATCTTGGAGACCCTCCGGCCATTCCTTTTGACACTCATCCTCGACAAACTCCTTGGATGCCTAGTACAGATGAAACTACTCCGTATGAAATCGTTGAACAACATTGTTATTACGATCTTGATGACGATGATTATCCAGAGCCGTATATCGTCACTTTTCACCGACAAACAAAGAAAATTCTACGAATAACTGCTCGATATGACGAATCGACTATTTTATTTACTGATGACGGTGAGCTTGCTGGGATTGAGCCTATTCAGTATTACACGAAATTTGGATTCATTCCTAATCCCGACGGCAGCTTTTATGACATTGGGTTTGGTATGCTTCTTGGACCACTTAATGAATCGGTAAACACTCTCATTAACCAATTGGTCGATGCAGGTACGTTGAACAACTTACAAAGTGGTTTTATTGGTAAAGGTCTGCGTCTTCGTATGGGTGATCACCGGTTTATGCCGGGGGAATGGAAGGCAGTGAATGCTGTTGGTGATGATCTGAAGAAACAGATTTTCCCGCTTCCTACGAAGGAACCGAGTGCTGTTTTATTCCAATTGATGGGAACTCTTGTCACTTCTGCTAAGGAATTGGCGTCGGTTGCTGAGATTTTCACTGGTAAAATGCCGGGTCAAAATACTCCCGCCACTACGACAATGGCTACGGTCGAACAGGGAATGAAGGTCTTTACTGCGATCTACAAGCGTATTTATCGTAGTCTCAGTGAAGAATTCTGTAAGTTATTTAAATTAAATGCTACTTACCTCAATCCGAAGACCTATGCAGCAGTTATCAATGAGCCGATCGGCCCGGATGATTTTGATGAAACGACATACCGAGTCATTCCCGCAGCAGATCCAAATGCTGTATCTGCACAGGAAAAACTCCAAAAAGCAGAGGCATTATTACAACTCCTTCCGATTGGGGTGCTTGATCCGGTCCAAGTCATTATTCGAGTACTTAAGGCGCAAGAGCAGCCGAACTATGAACAGCTTCTCAACCAAGCTGTGCAGCAAACAGGGCAGATGCCTCCGCCTCCGCCTGATCCGAAGGTCCAAGAACTTCAGATGCAGATGCAGTCCAAGCAGCAAGAACTGCAATTAAAGAGTGCACAACAACAACAAGAGATGGAGTTGAATGCACGAGATAAGCAGCAACAAATGGCAATGGCACAACAAGAGCATCAACAGAAGATGCAAATGACTGCCCAAGAAGCCCAAATGAATGCTGCTGCTGAACAACATCAGTTGCAAGCCAAGATGGCCCAAGAACAAATGATGATGCAGCACCAACAACAAATGAATCATCAAGAGTTGGCGATGACTAAAGAGAATCACCAACAACAGATGAAACAAGGTGCTGAAGCGCACAAAGCGACTATTCAACAGAAGAAGGAGACGCAATCATTAGCGCACAACAAGCCCTCAGCGACTGGCGGAAGCAAGAAATAACCGTCTGTATTTTTGAAACACTTAGGCAGTTAAAAGCAGTTAGTTTGGAGTATTTAGAGTTTAATGCCGGGAAAGATCCCACTGAAGATCGATACCATGTAGGATTCATTGCCGGCTTAAATGCAGTGCTTAATGTCCGATTGGACGATCTTGTAGAGGAGATTGAAGAAGATGACCGTTAAGGCAGTCTTACATCGTTTAGTGGTAAAACCGGTAGAACTTGAGAAGTATGACGAAGTTGATGCCAAGTTAAAGGAACTTGGGTTTATTAAAGCAGTCACCGAAGAAAGTAAGTATCAACATACCCAGATTGATCAGGGTTATGTCCTGGATGTGGGTCCGACGGCTTTCCTGGATTATGTAGTTAAATATAATCTAGATGTTCCGGTAAAGATTGGTACTCTAGTTACCTATGCTCGACACAGTGGGAAATCTGTGAAGGATGGAGAAGAAACAGTAGTAGTTATTAATGATGACGATGTAATCGCCATCCACCAAGAGGAACAAGCAAATGGCTGAGGAAATTAACCAAGAGGCACAAAACAACCAAGGTACTAATGTTCCTGGTGAACAACCAAGTCCGGTACAACAAGAAGCCCTTTCAATGGGCTGGGTCCCGAAAGAGGAATTTGATGGTGATCCGGAACGGTGGGTAGATGCAGGGGAATTTATCCGTCGTGGTGAATTATTCCGTAAGATTGAATCTCAATCGAAGGAAATGAAGGAGCTTAAGAAAGCTCTTAATGAACTTGCTAAACACAATTCACAAGTTCGACAAGTAGAGTACGAACGTGCTCTGAAGCAATTAAAAGAAGAAAAGAAACGCGCTATTGCAGAAGCTGATGCTGAACGGGTTGTTGAAATTGACGATCAACTTGATCTGGTTAAAGAGCAACAACGTCAACTTCGTAATGAACCGGTCCAACAAATTGCTCAAGATGTTGCTCAAGAACATCCGGTATTTGCTAGTTGGAAGGGTCGGAATGGTTGGTATGAAACCGATGTTGCAATGCGTGGTTGGGCTGATGCCCGAGGTGTCCAATTAGCACAAGAAGGTAAGGCTCCGAATGAAGTCTTGACCCAACTTGAAAAAGAAGTTAAGGACCGATTTAAAGAAAAGTTCCACAATTCAAATCGTGACCGGCCGGCGGCTGTAGAGGGGAATACTCCTCGGGGTCGTACTAAGGAAGCGGATATTGAATTGTCAGATGTCGAGAAGACAGTGATGAAAACTCTTGTCGATGGTGGTCATATTACCAAAGAAGAGTATCTGCGGCAATTGAAAGATATTAAAAGCCGTTAAACATAAGTATATTTATCCAAGAGGACATACATAAAATGAATCGTAGAAATACTCTCCCCACAGAAGATCAAGCAGTGAAGGCCACGAGCGTGCGCCCCAAGCGAGTCCCGGTTGGACTTCGCCCTCGCCTTGCAGTTTTTGGCAAGGATCCTAATTTTGAATACCGGATTGTCAATGATACTCCGGGCAATGTTGCTTTAATGAAACATAATGGTTGGCAGTTGTGTACTAACGAAGAAATTGATACTGGGAATTTCCGTGCTGAACAGGCTTCGGAAGTAGGTTCCTTGGCATCGATGGTCGTTGATGGTGGTACGGGTATGCGGGCATATGTGATGAAGATTTCCAAAGAAGAATTCCAAGAAATCCAAGATGCATATGAACGAGAATCTCGTGCTATGGAAGAAACACTCCGACCAAATGAAACTGATGGTGAATATGGGAAAATTTCTATTGATCGTTCTGGTCGACGATAAATATACCGTAAGCCATCAGAAATTTAATACTCTTTTTGGAGATAAATAAGATGGCTAACGTAAGTCGTGTTAATGGCTTCCGTCCTGTGATGCACATCGACGGTAGTCCGTGGAATGGCCAAGTTACTCGGTATTTTGCCTCCGCCAGTGATGGTACGGCAATCTTCCAAGGTGACTTGGTAAAACTCTCCACTGCTTCGGATACAGCGGGTCAAGTTGTTATTCCGGGCGTGGGTTCTATTGGTGGTACTCCGGGTTGCACTAAGTTCGTTGCTGGTACGGATAGTGCCGCAGTTGGTGTAGCGGTTGGTTTCACCATCAATCCTCTTAATCTGAATAGTCCGCAATATCGTGCCGCTTCTACGGCATCGTATGTTCTGGTTGCTGACGCACCGGATACGGTGTTTGAAGTTCAGTATACGGGTACGATTGCAGCCACGTCGTTCAACAAGAACGCCAATGTTACTGATGCTGGTGGTTCGACGACCACGGGCCTCTCGGGTGAAACGGTGGATGGGACGACGGTTGCTACGACGGCTACGCTTCCTTTGCGTATCCACGGTGCTGTTCAAAAGGTGGACAACGATATCACTGCGGCTAACCCCAAAGTCCTCGTTTACATCAATAACCATCAACTGAACGCTGGTACTGGTTCGGCTGGTGTATAATTAGGAGGATTAGAAAATGGCTGGTATTATTAATAGTTCTAGCTTTGCTAAAGCCCTTTGGCCTGGAGTCAATGCATGGTATGGTAAGGCTTATGATGAGTATCCGGTTGAATGGGATAAACTCTTTGAGAAGTTCACATCGCGTAAGCAATATGAAGAAGATGTTGGTATTTCGTCGTTCGGTCTTGCTAATGTAAAACCGGAAGGTTCGCCGATCCAGTATGATAGCGAAACCCAAACCTTCACGACGCGTTATACGCACGTCGTCTATGCTCTCGGATTTATCATTACCCGTGAAATCATGGAAGATGATCAATATGATGTGGTCGGTCAACGTAAGGCCCAAGGTCTTGCCTTCTCGGTTCGTCAAACGAAAGAAGTTGTTGGTGCTAACGTCTACAACCGTGCTTTCAACAGCTCGTATGTTGGCGGTGATGGTGTGTCGTTGATCAACGCTTCGCATCCGAACTTTGCTGGTGGTACGTGGTCGAATCAAATCGCTACGGCTGCTGACCTCTCGGAAGCGGCGCTTGAGCAGGCTTGTATTGATATTGCAAACTTCACGAACGATCGTGGTCTGCGTATCGCTGTTCGTCCGGAATCGCTTATTCTTCCGATTCAACTTGAATTTGAAGCTGAGCGTATTTTGAAGACGGAACGTCGTGTTGGTACGGATAACAACGATATCAACGCACTCCGTCAAACTGGTCGTTTCCCGAAGGGTATCGTCCTTAACCACTATTTCACGAACTCTCTGGCATGGTTCATCCGCACGGATGTGAAGAATGGTATGAAGATGTTTGAACGTCGTGGTGACGAATTCGAAATGGACAATGATTTCGATACAGAAAATGCCCGCTTCAAGGCCACTTCGCGTTACAGCTTTGGTTGGACTGATCCGCGTTGCCTGTACGGCTCGGCTGGCGTCTAATGTAACGGGGGCCTCCGTGCCCCCTCTTATTGGAGAATAATATGGGTTATAACGCACAGGACTTAACTCCGCTTAATCCTGATTATCCGTCGCCCCTGAATCCGGTTCGTAAGGAATATGCAATTGTTCCGTTCCAGGTTACCCGTTCGAATACGACAGCATTTAAGGTAGCAGTACTTCCTGAAGATGCAACGATTCTCGGTATCCGGTACTACAACAACACGGCAGCTTCTAACGCTGGTACTACGGCTACGGTGACAATTACGGCTACTCCGCTTGGTCCGGGTTCTGGTGGTCAATACACTCTAGGGACTTACGATGCCAAGGGTACAGCAACTGGCTCTGGGTTTGTGAGCTCGTCGACGGAGTTCAATCTGCAACGACAAGGTGCTCAATTGGGCGATATCCTGATTAAAGCCACGTATGCAGAAACTGGTACTGCCTCTTCGGCAGGTGGTCCGTGGATCTTCTTGATTGAATATACGAGGTAAATATGCGGCGAATTACTGAAACTGTAACTGGGGTCGGTACTTCGCCGATCCTTCCTATGGATTTCCGAGCCCAGGTTTTTAACGTGGGCTTTGGTTGTGAAGTAACTGGTACGGTGACGTATTCGGTACAACATACCTTTGATGATATCTACAACACTGCAATTACACCGGTATGGTTTAATCACGCATTCGTTAATGCTTCAAGTACTAGTCAAGACGGGAACTATGCCTTCCCTATTTCTGCTATGCGTCTGAATGTTACAGCAGGTACGGGCAGTGTAACGATCAATATTCTACAAACGTCTGGACAGGGGTAAGTCTAAATGCCGACAATTACCACTATTCAAGGTGTTTCTGGTGGATTGCCAAGTACATTGAATTATCCTGTCGTATTGGTAGGAACAACGAACAACTTCAACTCTACTGCACTTCAAGTTAATGGAACTGTGTCGGTAATCAATACTGGTTCTGGGATTCGTGTAGCTGAGGGCTCAAATGCCAAACAAGGAACTGTTACCCTTGTTGCAGGTTCTGCTACCGTTGCAAATACAAATGTTACGGCAAATAGTCGGATTTTTCTAACTTCCCAAGTGGATGGGGGTACTCCCGGTTTTCTTCGAGTTTCTACTCGTACAGCAGGCACTTCTTTTACCATTACCTCTAGCTCTAATACTGATACCAGTACAGTAGCTTACGAGATTTTTGAACCTGCTTAATTATTACTATGACCTCTAATGTTACCATTGTTCAGCATGTAGAAGATGGTCCTGGAGTCACCCAGTATCCTAGTGTTACTGAATGGAACTCAACAGTTGCCGGAGCAATTCCCTGGTACGTTGATTTAATGACTGGAGGAGTTTTACTTTTAATGACTGGAGGAGGTCTTCTCCAAGTAAATCAAGGTGGGATATAACAAATGGCAGCTAATCAAAATGTAACACAACTAACTCAACAAACTGGTAGTGCAGACTCGACATCTTTGTTTTATGCTGTCACTGGCGGGTCCGTAGATACTGGCTTACCGTTAGCGGTTCTTGTTCACAACCTGGGCCTTACTGGTGTACCTACAACGCCGACTCCTGGTTCGGTGATCGGTACCACTCAAATTGTCAATGGAGCTTATGTTGCCACATATTATGCTCCCCTAATCTCTCCGGGATTTAGCGGTACTCCAACAGTTCCTACGGCAGCAGCGGGCACCAATACGACTCAAATTGCCTCTACGGCTTATGTACTGACTAGTTATGCAACGCCTCCGGCGATTGGTAATACTACACCCAATACGGGTGCTTTTACAACTCTTAGTACAAGTGGTCTAGCAACATTATCAAGTCTATCGACGGCATCAGCAACCCTTACTGGCGGTTCCATTAATGGTACTTCAGTGGGTGCAACGACTCCTAGTACTGGTTCTTTTACCACTTTAGCGGCTAGTGGCGCGGTTAGCGGCACAGGTTTTTCTAGTTATTTAGCTTCTCCTCCGGCAATTGGAGGTACTACTCCGGCAGCGGGCACCTTCACTACTGTTACCGGGAATACCTCAGTAGTGGCTTCGGGAACTAACTTAGTTACATTTGCTGGTGCTACTACAGGTAATCGGCCAACCATTACGACTTCAGGTAGTGACACCAATGTCGGCCTTGGTTTGGTTGTTAAAGGGTCTACAACAGTGCATATTGGTAACGCCACTGGGGACTGGGCTACGGTTACCGGCCCCACAACTCCAGCGAATTTTGTTCAATTAGCTGGTGCTGCTACTGGTTCGAATGCCGCTGTTACCGCTACAGGATCAGATACGAATGTTGGCTTAACTCTTAGTACGAAGGGTTCTGGTACGATTACAATGGCTACAGTAGGATCGTACAATAGTATTAATACGGTGGCAAATGGTGTTCCAGCTGAGTACGCTCAAGCTAACTTGTCAGCACAAGCAGCTAACGTGGCAGCTACTACTATTTATGCTGTGCCCGCCGGTGGTGCTGGTATGTACCGCATCTCTTGTTATGCATCAGTAACTCAAGCAGCGACTACTTCTTCGACGTTGCCAAATATTGGAGTGCTTTGGACTGATAATGATTCCGGTGTAGCCTTGTCATCGACAACAGTAACTCCCACAAATACGGCAAATACTTTAGGTGCTTTTGGTACTGGATCGATTATTATCTATGCAAAAGCAAGTACTAATATCCAATACCAGACAAGTAACTACGCATCAAGTGGCGCTACAGCTATGCAGTATGGTGCTCATATTAAGGTGGAGTTCTTAGGATGAGTCGCAATTGGTACAAATCAGGTGAATGGAATGTCTTTTGCATGGTTTGTAACCGTAAGATCAAAAGTGGATCGGCTTTAAAGCGTTGGGACGGTTTGATTGTTTGTCGGGATGATTATGAAAATCGTCAGCCTCTGGATTTTCTTAGAACCCGTCAAGAACGAATTACCGTTCCCTTTACTTCAGATACTTCTTTTGATCAATTTAATGGACCGAATTATCCTAGTTATCCTTTCTGCACAGCAGAGGGAGCTAGTGGGGTCGCGGGATTAGCAGTTGCTGGTTGTATGCGACCAGGATTGGGCTTCCCCAATGGCCTTCCAGTACCACAACCTGAAATTCCAGATGAAGCTACTTTCGTAACTCTTCTCTTAATGTCTGGTGGTAATTGGGTTACAATGACAAATCAAAATCTTGTTACGGTGAATTTAGATGATTGAACTACATGAGCGAGTGGCTGCCTTAGAACAAGGGCGAAAAGAAGATAAAGAATTAATGGAACGTGTTCTGGCCCATGTAAAATCCATTGATGAGAGTCTAAATAAATACAAAGGATTTATTGGGGCCGTCTGGTTTGTGATTAGTTGCATTGGTATTTTCTTCAGTGCATTTAAATTCTTTCATAGGTAATCACTAAAATGAGTATTACAGGAATTGGGGAAGTTGCAGATCTGGCAACTACAGTTGTTAATAAAATCTGGCCAGACAAGACTCAAGAAGAACAACAACAGATTGCTTATGCAGTGGCTGTTGTTCAAGGACAACTTGACACTAATAAAGCTGAGGCAGCAAGTCAAAGTGTTTTTGTGGCTGGATGGAGACCATTCATTGGTTGGGTGTGCGGGAGTGGTTGTGCATGGAACTGGGTTGGCTTACCTGTAGCAAATTTCCTTACTACTTTATTTGGACATCCTTTGAATCTTCACGCTGCGGATCTTAGCGAAATGATGCCATTATTGATTGGTATGCTTGGTCTGGGTGGTATGCGCACATATGAAAAATTAAACGGAGTTGCGAATGGCCACTAATATGACTTTTACTGATTTTCAAACTATTGTTCCAGCAGATTGGTTGAATAATGTAAATAGTTTTGTTAATAGTCATAATGTTGTTCGATTGATTAACACTCCAGGTACGACGAATACTTGGACATTATATAATCCTACGGGGGGAGTGATCCCGACGATTGGTACAACAACCAATGGTCTACAAGAAGCCATCAACTATATTACAACTTATGGATACAATCTAGAAGTTATTGGGTGTACCACACCGCCTTATCCTGGTAATCAATTTGGAATTATCTTCTGTTCAACTGGTCTTGTTTTCCCGGCTCTTCGTACAACAACTATTCGTATGGTTGGGGTTCACATTATCTTTACATCTGCCGTCACTGGAGCCGGTATTACCTTTGACAGTATGGATGAAGTAGATATCCAAATCAACGGTGAAATTGTGTACCAAGGTAATGGTAATGCTGTAAGTTTTCGTCCTGTAAATCCGGTTCCCGTTGATGGCGGGACTTTTATTGACGCTTCGCGTGTTCATATCGATGCAATTGCGACAAATGGTGGAAATCCTAATTGTTGTGTGATCTTCGATACCAGTGCCGGGGCAGCTAGTATTTCATTCCTTGACTTCTCATGTAATGAGTTGAATGGTGCTGGTGCAGCCAATCAACCTCCAGTATGTTTATATGGCGTGTTGGTGGGAAATCCGCAAGCTAATACTTCGTTCGAAATGAACAAGATTACACTTGGTCACGTCCATGAATGTATACATACGGGTGTCCAAATTGGTACCACTCAAACGAACCAGACAAATATGCGAGGTAACATCTGGGACATTGGTTCTATTAAGTGCTCTGGACAACCTACCGCCTATGGTTTCGATACCTTTGGTGAAGGAGATCTGGTTCGTATTGGGATGATTACCAATGAAGAGGGGGCGTTCAACAACGGTATTGTCTGTAACGTAGGAGCTAATGGTAATAACGTTCAAGTTGGTGGTATCATTGGTAATACTGGTCCGGGCGTCGTATTCTCGAATGGTTCATATCAAAACACAGTGTATGTGGGCACATCGATTCCAGGAAGTGGCGGCACGACTCTTCAAAACCAGGGCCTTAATAACTATGTCTTTGGTGCCGCGAAACCCAATAATATCTATAATCCGAACTTTACCGTAATCTATGAACCGGATGGGACGATTATCCAAACCATTAATAATGCTGGTAGTAGTACCGGAGGGGTTTTTACTGCCTTTCCGGTGACCTTCCCGACACAGTGTGATTCTTGTGTGATTACTCCAACCAATCAAGTAGTATCATACAGTGCGTCGCCACAACCTTCTGGGGTTACTATTTTCTCGGCGTCAGGAACACCGTCATTTAATATCATTGCTAGAGGACGATAATGACCATCTCTGGATCGGCAAACTGGAATTACACACGGGATCAAATTATTAATGCAGCTTTCCGTAAATTGGATGTAATCAATGACGGAGGTACAGCCACATCAACACAACAGACGGCGGCCCAAGAAGCATTAAATAATATCATTTTTACCTTATATGCCCAAGGTATGCCGGTCTGGGCAATGACTACAACGTTCTTTACGTTGACGCAAGGACAGACTGCCTACCCAGTAGGATTGGGCATTGGGACTGGTAATTTAAACATTACAGCACCATTAAAAGTAACACAAGCATGGAATCTTGATGTATCTAATCCGATGAATACATATCGGATTCCAATGAATATCTATACGCAATATAACTACAACTTACTGAACTCACCAAATAACCAAGGATATCCAGTACACTTCTGGTATCAACCAGGAAATCAACAGGGTACAATCAATATCTGGCCGGCACCAGATGCATACAGTGCTACTCATCGGCAAATCTGGTTTGTGTATCAACGACCTTTTGATCAGTTTAATGCGGGTACAGACACTCCCGATTTTCCACAAGTTTGGATTGAGCCTTTAATTTATTCTCTCGCCCATCGATTGGCTCCCGAATACGGTGTTCCTTTGAGTGAGCAAGATAAGTTAAATGAAATGGCAAACAATCTAATTACAAATGCCTTGAGTTTTGGCACGGAGGAAGGTAGCTTCTTCATTCAACCCGACTGGGTAGTTATGGGAATGGGTGGAGGCAATCCTTATGGACAATAATCTTGCAACGTGGTATGCCAAGTTTAGAGGCTCTGCAACGTTCCTATGGGGATTGTTGGGCTTTATTGCCCTGTGGCTCACGGTGCTACATGGAATGCTTAAGTTTGATCCGGACTTCGGAATTATCAATCTGATCCTTAGTTCAGAAGCTTCAGTGTCCTTGGCATTCTTTGCAATGATGCAAGAACAAACAGATATCCAGCATTCCGAAGTAATGAATGCCATTAAGTCCATGCTAGAACAAGCTAAGAAGACGGATGAAGAAATTCTGGAAACTGTTGAAGAAATTCATGAAGAGGTAAAGGATGGCAACTAAGAGCGCACATAGCGCGATGGAGAGATATCATCGCTACTAATCCATATTTTACCCAGTATCACACACAGCGTTTCTCTTTTATTGGATCGCCACAACAACGTGATGGTAGTCCTGGGAAGGATCAGCGTTTTGTGAATATGTATCCAGAACTTATTAAAAGCCCGATCAGTGATGGTAAGAAGTATTATCTGAAGAAACGTCCTGGCACAGCTTTATGGGGAATGTTTGGGAGTGGTGGTGGCCGTGGATGTCATTTCTGGGCAGCTAATAATAATCTCTATTCAGTCTTTGGTAATACTGTGTTTGCTAATGGGGTTGGAGTAATTACTCTCGCTACAAGTGGAGGACCTGTTGGTTTTTGTGAATACAGAACTGATTCAGCGGTCCAATTAATACTGGTAGATGGGACCAATGGGTATGTGATTAATACAGATAGTTCCTTCACGCAGATATCGAGTCCGAATTTTCCTAACCCGCATATTCCAACTCCAATCTTCTTTGATGGTTATATATTTTTAGCTGCTGCGAATTCACAAACAGTTCACAATAGTAATGTAACTGATCCATTAACATGGCCAGCTGATGGATTCATCGATGCTGAAATGTTCCCGGATTCCTTAGTAGGATTAGCAAAAGTCCAGAACTATATTGCTTGTATCGGCCAAACCTCCATTGAGTGGTTATATGATAATGGTAATGCTACAGGATCTCCATTACAACGTAACGCGCCGGCTGTTACACAATTTGGTTCTCCGGCTCCCCGGGCAGTTGTTCAAACAGAAAAACAATTAATTCTAGTAGCATCAACTTCAGCAGGTGGACGTACTGTTTGGGTTATCGACGGTTTTCAGCCAACTGAGATTGCAAATGAACCCGTTCGAGAAGCTTTAGATTTAGAGGGTGCTAGTATAAATAGTGCAACCGCATTCTCAATTCAATGTGCTGGTCATAAGTGGTATGTTCTCAACTTAAATGCAACGAATCGAACGTTTGTTTATGATTTCGAAGAACAGATGTGGCACGAATGGGCAACTGGTGGAAATCGATTTATTTATGATTACGCTGCGGATAATCCCAGTGGGAATCCCTATCTAATTAGTACCCAGGGTCCGGGAGTTGTAACACTAAATCCCCAATGGTATACTGATTTTTCTGGGGCGATCACCTGCACAGTCATTACTTCTAAAGTAGATTTTGACACGATTAAACGTAAAAGATTCTATCGTTTATCTTTAAACGGGGATTCTCCAAATGGAGATACAAATACTCCAATTCAAGTGTATTGGTCGGATGATGACTATAATACCTGGATCACTGGGACCACATTAAATATTAATGGAACTTATCCCACAATTACTCAACTAGGGATAAGTCGAAGACGTGCTTTTAAGTTTATATTTAATCAACCCTATCCCTTGCGTTTAGAATCTTTTGAGGTTGATATTATTCAAGAAGTGAGGAGATGATTTAATGACTGCTGGAGTACCTCCGCCGCCGCTCAACTCTCCCAATGGAAGTTATTATTGGATTGAATGGTATACAAACTTAACAAATTTTCTTAATGGACAAAATATTCCCTGGTCCAGTTTAAATTTCTCTAATGCATATTTGTCTGATATTACCCATCGGAATCACAATATGCTTCAGAATATTCAGGGTGGTAATGCAAGTGGTGGGCAAACTTCTACCGGAAATGCATGGCATATGACAGGTCGGGGAATGGTTCAATCGGGAGTAGGAACTGGATTCCCAACTGGCTGGACAGTAAGTGGTGGTGGTAGTGTATACACGATCACTCACAATCTGAATGCAGCTTTTCCCTCTATTGGTGCTACAGCAACTTCAATGACAAACGGAGTTTCAGTTCAATGGATCGATCTCTCAAATGTCAATACCGCAGTAGTGCACTTAACAGGCACCGGTGATTTTACTTTGGCTATTTACACATGATTCTAAATAAAGTACTTGATAAAGAAACAGGACTGGAATTAATCAATTTAGGGAAGGAACTTCATCAGGAATCTAAATACAAGAATACGCCCTACAATGAAGATCGTTGTTGGAAACTTGTCTGGAATACCCAACAAAATCCAGATTTTTTTCTAGCTTACGATGAAGATTTTCGTGGGTTTATTGTAGTGCAAAAAACCACACATTATTTTTCTGGAGAGATTTGGGTAGCAGATTTAGCGTTCTATGTAAAACCTGAATTTCGAGGAAGTAATGTGGCTAGTGAATTAGTTCAAGCTGCTGAGAAGTGGGCAAAAGGGGTTGGAGCAAAAGAGTTTACTATTTTCCATAATACCGGAATTAATATTGAAAAAGCCCAGAGATTTTTTCATCATCAAGGGTTCCAAACAGCCGGTTATATTTTTACTAAGGAATTGTAAGTATGTGCGGGATTATCGATGACGCCTTTAGTTTTGTAAAAGATTCCGTTGGAGAATTATTCAATCATCCATTTCAGGCTCTAGGGGCAGCATTCGGAGTCCCGGGTTATGATCCATTCTTTGGCGGATTGTTTAATAACGGTCCGGGTGGCGCTTTAATTAGTCCGACTGGGAACTTCACATCTGGTGCATGGCAGGATATGTATCAAGACAATCCAGGAGATTCAGGTGCCCTTGGATTGTTTAGTGGTATCAACAGTGTTGCAGATAAAGTAGCCCCGGCTATCGCTGGTATGTATGCCGGACCTGCCCTAACGGGTGCTATGGGTGGTACGGGGGATGGTGCTTCATTTGCTGGGGATTTTAGTTCTTCTGGTACAACCTCTATGGGAGGATTAGAAGCCGGTACAGGTGGTGGTGCAATGTGGGGTCCAGCAGCGGGTACAGGTACTGCAATGGGTCCTGGTACAGCGACTGCTATGGGAGCTGGTAATATGGGAATCGCTGGACCTAGTTCATTAGAGGGTGTTGGTTCATCAGCGGGACAGTTCTCGGGAGGTTTAGGTGGTGGTACGCAAGGTACAGGTATTGGTGCGGGAAGTGTTCCGGATCTTAATGCTACTGTGCAACAGAATGCTCTTGCCTCAGGGGCTTCTCCTGTAAGTGCGACGGGGGCGACTGGTAATGCTCCGATGGCAGATATGTCAAACAGTCTACAGATGGGAATGAGTTCTGGAGATAATGGAGCACTTCAAGCAGCCGCAGCAAGTCCTAATAGTGTTGCACCGGCTACAACTGGTAGCGACGCAGCGTCACAAGCGATGCCGGGTACACAAGGCCTCTCTTCGTTATATGGTCCTGAGTCTACTGCAACGGGTAGTCCGATGGGACAAACTTTTGGTAATACTTCTCAATATGGTTTCAACAATGTTCAAGCGGGTGCTTTAGGACAACCCACTGCCGGAGGAAATATGGACCTTTCGTCGTTAGCTGATCTATACAAACAGATTAGTCCCTGGATGAATTTAGCAAAATCGGGACTTGGTGCTTATCAACAATTTAGGCAACAGCAAGCTCAAAATAACTATGCCAATCAAATTAACAATGAGTTCTCGCCGAATAGTCCATATGCTCAACAAATGATGCAGTCCTTGGCCCGCCAAGATGCCGCTGCTGGTCGTAATAGTCAATATGGTAATCGTGCAGTTCAATTGGCCGCCGAATTAACCAAAGCCAGAGCAAATGCTTTGGGGAATAATAATTACTACCAAGCTGCTACTGCTACTCCAGGTGCCTCAATGTTAAATAGTTTGTTCTATAACTTTGCGAATCCTCAAGGTATGCAGGGTCTTATGCAAGCAGGTAGTGCAGGATTAAATAGTCTTAGTAGTCTTTTTGGCGGGTAATCTCTAATATGCCTTATATTAATGATCAACAAACACTAGCTCAAGTTGTAAGTCCGGTTGATGCGGCAGCACAGATGGGCATCCAAAATTCAATTGCCAATCAAGAAGCCCAAACCAAACAGGATATCTTACAACAACAAGCTCCAGATCTAGCTCAACAACCCGGCCTTGAGAATCTTTTTAAAAAAGCTCAGACTGGTTATGAACAAGGTATGGGAATGCAGTCTCAAGCCAAGGGTTTGGTAGATATGGCTGCTGCTCCTAGTGGTGCAGAAGCTCAGATAGCAGGTAATCAGCTTAAACTTACCACTGATCAAGCGCAGAAGCTAACTACGGTCGGTCAAATGGCAGGTCAGATTGCTGGGATTATGGACGGTGTGCCTGCTCCAGCACGGCCTGCAATGATGCAGCAGATTATGGCCCAATACCATTTAAATCCCGAGACTCTTGGACCGTTAGCCTCGGGCGATCCTGATATGCTCCGTAATGTTTCCCAAAAAATGATTCAAGCTAGTTCCGGATTCCAACAAACAATGGCCGAGAAAGAACTTGAAAATCAAGGTCGAGAAAACGTTGCTAATATCACCAGTGCAGGACGTGTTCAATCGGCCGAAACAATGGCAAATGCTCGCATCCAGGCAGCGGAGATTCAACGACAAGCGCGACAACAGGCCTTGAACTTTGAACAACTTGCAGCACAACGTTATGCTGCGGGTGATTTGAAAGGTGCAGAACAACTTCGTCAAGCTGCTGCGAGTGTACGACAGTTGGCCGCCCAAACAACTCAAACTTTGGTTGGTGTACAACCCCAGTTCGGAGGATTTGACCAAGGACAGCCAAGTCCCCAAGGAGGACCACAACAAGCCCCTGCGCTGGCTAATCAACCAACACAGCCTCTACAAGGCAATGCAGTTCAATCGGCCGCAGTATCGGCCTTTGGTAAATATGAACCAGATAAGTATGAATACGGAATTAATCCGGCAACTGGAAACTTTGGACGTCGCCTTAAAGGAAAGTAATAATTATGGCAACTAATGACAATGGTGGTTGGGAAGACGCCCCGCAAGGGGCGCTTCCACTTCAAACAGCAATGGCTGTAAGTGACGCCGATATTCAATCCCGATATCCCAAGTGGCCTTCGGGAGGCACTGCTGCGCAATTAGGAATCGAGTCCAAGTATAATCCAAATGCTGTCGGCCCTAAGGGTGCTACAGGTATGGCACAGGTTATGCCAGCCACTCTCCGGGCTATCGAACAGCAAACGGGCCGTAAACTAGATCCCCACAATGTTAACGATTCATTGTTCATCCATCGCTACTTAATGGAGCAAAATCTTCAACGAACCAACGGAGATGTCAATGGCGCATTGAGTTTATATAATAGTGGTCGAGCTACTCCAGACAATACGGAAACTAAGAATTACGTATCGAACTTCGCTGCCAAGACGAATAGTAATAATGTTGATAGTCCTTCGTCGAGTAATGGATGGGAAGACGCCCCTACTCAACAACCCACTCAAGAAGCACAATCTGGTAGTTGGGAGGATGCACCGAAATCCCCATCTAATTGGGACAGTCTGAAAGGTTTGGGAATGCAAGCAGCTAACTTTGCGGGGGGTGCTCTAGAAGCCTTACCGATTGGTATTAGCACTGCTCTTCACGGTGTCGAGAATCTTGCCAACGGACAAGGTCTCAGTGAAGCTCTTGGTAATGCTGTTCAATCGGGTCAGCAAGAGTTCTCTCAATTTAGTCCGGAGAACCTTTTAAATAAAGCTGGTGTAGACACCTCAGCATTACATGAGACTCAGGGGTATCAGTTACCGCAAAAAGCTTTGGATTTTGCATTCAATACCGTTCCGAATAAATTAGCTCCGTATCTGGCCCAAGGTATTGCCAATCAAACGGGGTATGATAAAGCTATTAATGCACAAGATGTAAAAGACATCACTAACCTTGAACAAGGTCTACTGCTGACAGCTCCAGTAGCAGGATCATTAGCCCACGTGACTGGTAAAGCCGGTGGTGCGGGCGAAGCCGAATTAGCTGCTCAAAAGTTACAAGATATGCGAGGTCCGGCTGATGAACCCACCTCTTCTTTTGAAGAGATGATGAACAGGGCTGATCAACAGAATGGTGCATTTGGTCCGGGTAAACCTGTTGAAGAAGCTCCAGTGGAGGAACAAGTTCCCATCCAACAAGGACGTAACTTGCGGCAGATGGAACTTGATTTTGAGAATGGTAATGATCGAGTTGGGCCTAATGAACCGATTGCTGTCAATCAAGAAGGTGAAGCAGCACCTATGTCTGAGATGGAGGCCATCCGTCCATTCAAAGACGAGATGGAACGTCGGGTTCAAGAATTCAATAATGAACCTGTACAAGGAGATCTGTTTAATGATCTAGATCAACGACGGTATGATCAGTATGGTCCTGATGAAGAACCCCGGACCTTGTCTCGTGAAGAGTTTGATCAAACAATGGATAACCTTGCTAGTCGTCCTGAGACAGCATTTGAAGTTCCTGAAGATCGGGATCAAGCCTACGATAAATATCTAGATACTGTGAGTGATCGTCAAGGTGGTTTATTCGATCGTCCGACTATTGCCAAGAACTTTGCTAAGGCAGTTAACGATTCGATTCTTGAACGAAAAGTGAATGAGCAGCTCACAGTAAAGGCAAATCAAGGACGAGTAGATGCTCTACAAGCTCAAATAGCATCTATGCAACCGGGTAAATCTCGACGTACGCTGGAAGGTCGATTGGAAGATGCCCAGAAAACTCTGGAGAAATCGAAAGAGAACATTACCAAGTTCTTCCAAGGATCGATGGATAGTGTGGCGGCTAAGGTCCACCCTTTTGATAAAGATGGTGTTATCGAAATGAACATGGGCTTGAAACCCCCTCAATGGTTAATGGATGGTATTGGACGTATGCTCAAAGCCTTCCACGGCATTGTGTTCAAGCAACTCAGTCGAATGATTTCCAAACCATCTACTATTGATTCTACTGCTAAGATTATTAAATCTGGTATTGCTGATGCAATCAATAAGCAAGCTAATAAGAATTGGGAAGTTCAAAAGAATGGTAATGCAGTTGATCGTATTCAAGGAGGAAATTCTCCTCTGGGAAAGTTCGACGCCATTAAGGAGTGGATTCCCGATGATCGTCCTTATGAAGAAGTAAAACAAGATTTCCAACAAGCTCCTGATATGGACAGTAATATGTTGACCAAGAATGTGGCTCAAGGAGGTCTATGGGCATCCACGATTAGTAAAAGTCCGGTAGTTAAATGGGCCTATACAAAGATCAGTGGTGCTCAAAAGATGATTGATTACCAAGTCAAACAACTTCTGACGGACAAATCAAACGGTCTGCAAGCTAAGATGCGTGCCCTTAATGATTCGGAGAAGGGCGAAATCTATGCCTTAATGGATTTGAATGAAGGTGAGAAACGATTTACGGAAGGTGAACTTCGAGCAAAGGGTTTCAATGAAAAACAAATTGACTACTATAAAACACACTTTGACGTTATGGACAAGATCCTTGGTCAAGTTAATGACGCTCGTAATAAGATTGGTTTGCCTGCCATTGATCCTCGTATCGCTTATATGTCTTCTCGTTTCGTTGGTGACTTCCGTAGTCTTGTATATCAAAAGGGAACAGGAAGAATCGTTGGATTCGTAGGCCACGATAATCGATGGATGCTTAATCAGATCATCAAGCATATCGATGAGCAGAATCCGGGTAAATATGATTTTGAGAAACCGACCTTAAATCGTCCTGATAATCAACACCCTCAAAACATGTTCCAAGGATATATGAATGCTTTGGATCTCTTGAGTAAGACAGATAGTGATGTTAAAGGTATTCTTGATTCTTATCGTTCGTACTTGACCAATGATGCTGCAAAGATGCTTGGAGCATTGAAACATGCTAAAGATAAAGAAGGTATTTTTGGTGCTGAAGGGAAGAAAGCCTGGGAGAACCAGAAGACTAATGCCGTGAATGGAATGCAATCTCAGTTGAAGTATGCTGAGAATATGATCAAATGGTCTAACCTTCAAGATGCAGCCCATGAAGTTAAGCAGATGCTTGTTGATCCAGATGTGGATAAACCCAATGCCAAATCATATGTGAACGACTATTTGAACAATGCTATCGGACATACTGCATCACCTCTTAGGGATGCTATGAATGGTATTCTAAATGGTATTGCTAATGCTACGGGGATGGGTCCTAGTTATTTCCGTGGACTTAATAATTTCCAGAAGAGTGCCTTGCTTCAGATGTGGTTAGGATTCTTTCGTATTCCACACTCGATGCTGACACTCACCCAGTTCTTTCAGTCGAACCCGCAGTTTGCTCGAATGGTCAAGGCACGTGGTATTGATGATGTTCATTTTTGGTCTAGTACTCTTAAGGGAACCAACACTTCTTTGAATCTTATGAAGGCGTTTGTCCGAAACGGAGATACCAGTCATCTGAATCCGACTGAAAAGGCAATCTGGAATTATAACAAGACCAATGCAGTGTTTGCAGTAAATCTGAAGAACCATCTAGAGGATATCTCTAGATCACCAATTAAGCGGATTATAGACAATACTGTAGAAGCCAATGTAATCTATCCTGAATTGGCCTTACGGGCAGTGACATTTAGTACATGGACCCACGCTCTTGTAGATGCTGGTATGGAAATGAAAGATGCTTTGGGGACTGCTGAGAACTTTACTCGTGGTGCTATGGTGGATTACCGTCCTATTGAACGGCCACTAGTCTACGGTAAGATGGGTTTCATGGGAGACATTGCGTCTACACTTACTCGATTCAAAATGAATCAGTTGAGTCAACACATCTACTTTGGTAAGAATGCTATCAAGGAAGGTCAAATTACTCCCTTGATGGTAATGTTGGGTACGAGTATTGCATTTGCTGGTGCTTCCGGTATGCTTGGTTTTAACTGGGCGAATGAGTTGTATCGTCAGTTCTCTACCCATATTGTTGGTAAACCAGATTCTCTTAAAGGAGTGTTCTTACGGAACTTACCGGACTGGGCAAATTACGGAATGTTTAGCCAACTTGGCATCAACATGCAAGGGAGTTATTCCAATGCTGATATTATCCCAGATAATCCATGGGCTACATTATTCCCCACTGGAAGTACTTTAGCTGGAATGGCCGGAAGTATGATTGATCTAGCAAGGAACCGAGACAAGGCAACATTGAAGCAAGTCCTGTATAATTACAGTCCCACTTCTCTGAAAGGTGTGGAAGAGAATTATATGTTCTCTAAAGACGCAGGGAATGGAAATAAAGAATTCCATCGACCTGGAAGTGATGAGCTACAATCAATCCGTACCAACAATCCGAACAATCCGTTCGATCTTACCACGGATACGGGTAAACGAAACTTTGCATTCCATCCGTTCACTGAAGCACGGAACTATGACGTAGCAGCGGAAGCTAAAAACACAGCAAATGATTACGCGTACTTACGAGAACGTGATCTTAAGAAATTTACTGATATCTTACAGAATCGGCAGCCTACTCAAGATGAACTTCATCAATTACAACAAGATTGGGTAAGTCATAGAGGTACTGGTCAAGACCTAGCTAATGCTATCACTAAGTGGCAGACGGAACGTCACGAAACCCAGATGCAAAGGGCTCGGGGTGTCAATCCGAATACCCTTAGTGATATGTACCGAGTACTAGATATCAATGCAATGAAAGGAGAGAAAAAATAAAATGTTAACTTTCGGAATCGATATGACCTTCATTTTTAAATGGGAGGGTGGTTATGTTAACGATGTGGATGATCCGGGAGGGGAGACCAACTTCGGGATCAGCAAACACAGTTACCCGAACGTCGATATCAAAAACCTCACCAAGCAAGCTGCGCAAGCGATCTATCAGCGTGACTATTGGAATGCCATAGGCGGGGATACTCTCGACCCGTCCCTCGCGTGTGCGGCATTGGACTGTGCCGTGAACATGGGTGTATCCCGTGCTAAGCAGTTTCTCAATGAAACTAAGGACTGGAGACAATTTATTCAACTCCGTAAAGATTACTATACTAATTTAGTAAAACAAAAACCAGCCTTAGGCAAATACCTAAATGGCTGGCTTAATCGGGTAAACGATCTAGTCAAGTTTATTGAAGCTAATCAATAATAAGGAGGGGACTTAATCGTCCCCTTCGTCGTCTTCAATATCTAAATCTTTAAACCAAGTAAATCTCAGAAGACCTAGATCACAATTAATGAGGAATCCAAAATCCTCACGTTCATCATACTCAATACCAACAGAAAAGCCCTTAATGGGCATCACTTGTAACATCATAGAATTTCGCAACTCCCCGCCGAACAGGCATACTCTTTAGCACCTTGTGTGGTGTCTTCATCTAATTCATACTCATCAAAAGAACCCCAATCAAGTTTAGGAAAAGAATCCCTAAGCAGATTATACTGTTCCTCTGTGATGTCTTGATATGGGGCTTGTTGATATACGTGTTCACTATGAGGCAAAAAGGATACTCCACCAATGTCATCCATATGGCGATATACCCATGCGCCAACGTCAAACCATTCATGTTCTTTTACATAGACTGTAATAGAAGGATTATGCTCACACCAATACCGCTTAAAAATGAGATAATGACCAAGCTGGTCAATAGCAGACTTTTCGTTCCGTGTCGTGCTTCCACTAGGAGCAGCAACAGGGAAACTAAATACGTAATTGGAAGAATTAGTGACATCAACTTCACAAGGAACTCCTTTGTCTTTAAGAAATACTGCCAATGGATCTTTTACGTCCGCTCTTACTGTTCGGATATAGTAAGGATTATGCCTTGGATGAATACCACTACTGGAATCAACCAACTGTGAGACAGTTCCGGAGGGCTTAACTGTAGTGATAGCAGCAGAAGGATTGATCCCAAGCTTAGCAGCCCACTCGGCGTTTGTGGTAATAGTTTCATTCTTTAATTCCGTGAGAAGGACTTTAAGATCTTCGTTCCCAGACCCATTGAGTACAGGATGATCCATAATACCAGTAAGGGATACACCCAGAAGACGTTCTTCTTCAGCATTCACTTTCCACTGTTTTCGGATGTATCGGAAGTCTGTGAGAGTCGACTGGAACGTGCCAAGGATCGAAGCAATTCGAACCTTTCGCTTAAGATCTTGGATTGTATCATTAGATCGTAGGACGCATTCTGTAAGATTGCAAAAACCGAAAGGTCGCAGGATAATTTCCCCACAAGGATTCGTTCCAAAGTCCCAGTCAATCTCTCTACGTCCTGTAGCTTCTGCCTGCTTTCGCGCAGATACTCGGTTAAATATTCCACGTTCTCCTGACTTACTTTCATAGAGGGCATGCCATTCCTTTAAGAAGATCCCCACATCCGGAGTCTCAGTGTATGCAACCGAATTGTTAGCAAGAGCACGCTGACCGGAAGATTCCCACCAAGCCCCATTTTTTGCATTACGCATGCGCTCATCTGTAAGATTGCTGAGAGAAATGAGAGCACTGCGTCGAACACCACCAACGACAACGATTTGAGCAATTTTGCAAACAAGATCATGGCATTCCAAAGAAGTTAATTTTCGTCCAACGGCTTGTCGGAATAAGGAGACTGTAAATCGGAAAAGCTCGGCCAGCGGATCAGGTCCACTAGCACGTCCACCAAACGTTCGGAGTCTTGCACCGGCAGGACGAATTCGAGATAGATCCCATCGTGGCGCTTGGCCTGAATATAGAAGGGATACGAGTTGTCTAAATGCACTGGCCCAGCCCTGCTTACTGTCAGCCACAACAATGGTTGTTTCGCTATCATAGATCTTGTCAGGGACCTCCGGAAGTTTATTAATGTATTGTCGTTCTACGGAGAACCCGACACCTGTACCATTCATAAGAATGTACATGACTTCATCGAAACACTTGTAATCAATGATTGGGATATACGAGCAATTGTATCCGGCGATATTATCCCGTTCCAAGGCCTCTCCAGCAGTCATCAATGCTCGCATGGAAGGCATCACTTCCATTTGATAAATGGCATCAAAGACTTCTTGATAAGAAAAGATATCGGGATAACGCTGCTTCCAGAAATCACAATACCGTGCTACTGTTTCTCCCCAATGCTCACGTCGCCCAAGTTCGGGAATCCACCGGGCGTACCGCGATTTATAAACGTAATACTGAAGGTCATTCAAATTAATTTAGTCCCATGTAATATAGAAAATATTCGTTGTCCAACTGCGATATCGAAAATAAAAATGAAAACGTCGAATATCCAGTCGGAACGTCCACCAAACCCCCAACTTGATGGCATTATAAAACCCATCGTGCATTTTTACTGGCTCACCTTCGGGTTTGATCATGTATGTGATATCCCAACCACCATCATCTAAGAGCTTCGATTCCGGCTGAGCCAACTTTGCATTTGTATAATCAAATGCTTCGCCTTTTTTAAATTGCCACCAAGGTCTTCGGGGAAATAAATCATTCCCGTTCACCAGTATTTTCTTTTCCTTCAAAATAATCCTCAAGAATCTCACGAGCTTTGGCCCGGTTCAAATATTGTTCGTGGAGAAAATCGTCAATCTCTCGACGATCTTCAGCTGCTTCTGCTTCGTTCTTTTGTTTACGCTTCGTCCGCATCGAATTCGTTTTCATCGAAATACTCAATCAATTCATCGTACTTATATTCAATCTGGTCGTGAAGAAACTCAACCAACTCTTCACTAGTAATATCGAGAAGTTCCAGGATAGTCAACTCGTCACATTGAATCAACTTCTCCTTAAGTTCCTCGATTGTTTTCTCGGAAATAATCTTGTTCATAATACACCTTTAACCCCAGTTCTTTTGCAATGTGATGTTCAAGAGAAGCTCCCTTGGATTGCTTCCAACCATTTAACATAAAGATTGCATCACACGTCATTAATTGTCTAATATCTTCAATCATACATGCTTTCCAGTCATCTTGACAACCGATATTCAGTTCAGCTGGATTTACCACTTTCCACCCTACACTACGCAATCCAGAAGACACAAAATTAAATGCCGGGAAATTCCACTCCGGGTATCCCGTCATTGGACCGGCCACATAAATCTTTTTAACGGTCGTCACCTGATCCACCTAATACTCCACGTTCTTTTCGACTATGAAGTTTAGAAAGATTTAAATCAACAATACTGTTTAAATCCCAACTAATATGTCGTGCAATCTGACTAAGATACCAAAGAACATCACCAAGCTCTTTAGCTAAATTGTCACGATCTAAAGATCCGTCCCGATAGAATTTCTTAATTTTCTCAGCCACTTCACCAGATTCACCCGTAAGCCCTAATGCTAAATACATTAACTCGGGTTTATCACCTTCTTTAGGGTACTTCGCAAATGTACTTGCTTCGTGCTGGTAATAGTTAAACTGGCCCGTAGCTTCCATATCTTTTAACATTTTAATGATTGTCATCAGGTATCCATAAGTCATTCAAGTCAGGACGCCGCTTGAAATTATTCAAAATATATTTCTCAAAATTATCTTCAGCCCACTTTTTATTACGGGCTAAAAGTTCTTGCTTATTGTTATCATAATGTTGTTTATAGATTTTCTTTTTGTGCTCGGAGTATGCCATGTGGTCCATATGGTAAATCGTCCCAAGGTTGTTTTGGATCCTTTTTCATAAGAGCAGAAAGAAACAACCAACAACAACCAAGATGATCAATGTGAGGTAACCCGCTTTCGCCATCAATATACTCACCTTTCTTGATAGACCCAAGATGGCGCTCCAAAGCAGCAACCAACCGACTATAGTGAATTCCATGTGCCCAGTTATAGGCTTCATATTTTCTGGCACCAAAGGTAAGTACGGCAGCCAACCCCTCCAATGCCCAAGGATCAAGTAGATCCATTCGAGGCTTTTCATGATCCTCTTTACGTCCAATTAACTGTTGTAGTTCAGCCATGCGGTACAATGATCCTACGTTGTTCAGGTTGATTGGGGGTAGCGTTAAATCGGGCCAATAAATCAAGAATCGCTAATCCTAAAGTGTGGAAAGACATTGCATGTGCTGCTTGGTCTTGTGTAAGGGCACTCCCATCGTGAAGAACCCCACCAGCTTGGTACACAAGTTCCTCAAACCGTTTCCAATCGTTATCATCCATATCGTCTTTTTAAATAATCTAAACTGACAAACATTTCATCGAATTCACCGTCGTTTACTTCGTGAAGATGAACCAAACCTCGCCAATGATTGTTACCTTGGGGACCCATATAATCTTCATCATGCTCATAGCAACTACCAGCAATAATTCCAGTGATTCGTTTACCATCTGCCCTATAAGCAGTAGCAGTCTGTCTGCCCTGTTGATGCCCGGCGATCACAGACATATGTTTTTTATTAAGAAGAAGCTGAGCAGATGATATAGGTTTGTTGAGAACACCGGAGCTAAAATAATGGCTATAAGCAATACCATCAATAACAACAACCTCCAGAAAAGGTGAAACCTTCCAACCGAACTCTTCATAACCCAAATCATTGATCCCAATAGTCCCATCAAGTTTAGGATCGTCATTAATAGCACGAATGATACGATCACAGTGATTTCCTAAAGTGAGATAATAATCTGGCTTATATTGCTTTTTACCATTCTTTCGTTGACGAATATTGTAGTCATGAATCGGTTGAAATAACCTCCGCATTCCCTCCCGCGCAGCTTCGATATCAGCTACATATCGCCGACCTTCAAAAGTCTTTTTGCCTTTATCATAAGAACTCAATGATGGCATATCTGCCCAATCGCCAATACAAACTACAACATCGGGCTGTTTATCTCGAATATAACATCCAATTCGTTCAATAAAATCTAAAGAATCTCCTGGACGAATTTGTGTATCTGGAATAATGACGTGAGTTTTCAATTTTTATTGTGTCTCGCTAAAGCACCTCGACGACTATTTTCTGACATAGTTACCCATTCCATATTACCAATATCGGAATTTGCATTCCTACGTCTATGTTCTCTCTGCCAAGCTAATCGATCAAACGTCATTGTTCTCCTTCCGGTAACTCATGAAGATCACAAAGATCATGGTTCTGTGTACTGATAAAGGGACTGTTAGTCATTTGAAAAATCGCATCTAAGCCGCACTCAATTACAAATGCTAATTCCGGTCCCTCAAGAATCCCTTGGAAAACTACACTGCCGTCTTGGCGTTCAACTACTTTTTTGATTTCCATATTACTTGAACCATTCCTCCGGAATTGTATCCAGAGTAGCCCAAGGAATTCCATGCTTAGTGGCCCACTCACCATATGTAGTCTTCGAGACTCGGCTGAGCTTATTGCGAGGATTCATAAATACGAGATAGACAGTCACCTCCGGATGTTGTTCTTTAATGTGGAGATGCTTGGCACGATCTTGGGCCGTCCATAGACCCTTTGTCTCAATGTAAGTATTTTCCTTGATCTTCCAATCTGGATGGTATTTGTGAACTACGTGATACTCAAGCACATCACTTTCATATTTTACTTGTGGATAGCGCTTGGCGAATTCAGCTTCGAAATTGCTCTTGTAATTATGTTTCTTTAGACTTTTCTTTCGTGGTAATGATGTCAAATACTACTCCCCCGGTTTCTTTCCATTCCTCAAAGATATAAGCTGAAAGTTGTCCTAGATCTAATCGATAACGATTATGTGAATCTTTTGCTACCATTAGTGCAATACAAATATCCTCAAGTTGACGTTCAGTTATTTGCATTAGGCGGGCTCCATTCATCGTTTTCCTTCTTCCAGATATATAGAAGCTTTGCGTTACGGTGCATATCCTCTAACCTTTCAGGACCGTAAAAGTATTTGCAAGTCTCGTACATATCAAATTCATCTTCGAGGTGATCGATAGCCCGGGCTGACTTAACGGGACCAATACCACCCACCCCAGGAATATTATCAGCGGTATCACCAGTAAGAAGCTGACGATAGAAAGTACGTAACCCATCCAATGGAGTAACAAGATCACGTTCATTCTTTCTCCAATTGAAATGATAGCCCGGAATTTGCTTTAGATCTTTGTCGATAGAGCAGATAACAGTCGTTCCAAACTCTTCACTACACTGTTCAATTCCAAGACGGTCATCTGCCTCGATTTCAGAAGTGAGGATAGCTCCCCAAGCTGTGACGAGATGTGCTCGTGCATCTTCCAAATAGACTGGTCGAGGTTTTCCTTTTCGATTGGCTTTGTATTCAGGATAAATCTCGTATCGGTAAGTATCGTCACCAGTAAGTACAGCGAGATAAGAATCACTGTCAGTGGACTCGATAATCCGTTTCATAAGATTATCAATATCCACTTGCACCGCCTCGAAAGGACCGTCCCAAGACTCTACATAAGCTGCTACTGAGTAGCCAACAATGTCGGCATCAATCAACGCTTTCGTGATTTACTCTCCTTCAAGATACCAGTACCCTTATCCGCTTGATTAAACTCCCTTGCTACCTTCTGTGGAATTCCCAGTTTCTTGGCTAATTGCGGGTTGTGCGCTGCTGCTGCCATCGTTCGGGCTTGTTTCTTTGACTTGGACGGCATCTACCTTATCCCCCATGAGTGTCTTAACTTGATTCTCCAACACAGCAATGCGTGTATGCGCGGCAATAAAGGCGTCCTTAACTTCCTGCATAAACGCCTTCACATCATTCTTAAAACTAGAAAAGAAATTAAACATATCGATTACCTTATAAAAAAGTAGAAAATTCTCAATCAATTTACCACGGAAGATCCGTGAGATCGTCGCCACCGGCTTCAAGACTTGTATCTTGTTTTTCACAAGGTTCAGCAATACTAAGATCCAATACATAATTCTCCAACTTCTTGGCGAGATCAATAATTTCATCAGCTGTCGGTTGATACCCGGTCTTTGCACTTGCAGTCAAAGCAGTTGTTGCCACATTCAGACTCGATTGTCGAATGATGTACACTTGCTTCTTGGCTCGTTCTTCCGGTGTTTCCCAATTGCCCCCACTCTTTGTAGGCGTGATAGCACGCTGAGCGGACGTGCCTTGTGGTGCAGAAGCATTTGGTGCAGCGCCAGTTGATTTCGTCACCTTTACCCAATCGTTATATCCCTTTTCATTCTTAACCACATCCACTTCCCACACACTACCAGCTTGAGCCAGTACCATTTCCTTAAACGCTGCTGCATTCGTCCCAAAAGACATAAGCTTCTTGGCTTCCACCTTACCCTGGAAGGTAAGATTCTTATATGCTACTTCAGCAATCTGGTAACTACCCTTAGCTGTCGGCTTGGTTTCGACACTTGTCGATAAAACTTGAATCTGCAAATTCATTCTCCTAGTAAAACTACTATCTTATATATTCTTAAAGTCGTTGTCAATATCATCTAGGAACTGACCGATCAAAGTACGTGCTCGAACCAGATCTTTTGGCCAGGCATCCGGATAAAAATCCCCGAGAGTCTTTAGATCCAGGTTGGACAACTCCGCATAAGTCCAGTCTTTTGATGGACCCCAACGAAACCATAAACTCAGAACCTGGTCATCCTTTGTATCACCACTATCGCAAGAATGGAACGCATACCAGTTTCCATTCGACCATCGTTCATACGCCATTTCGATCTACCTTCTTCATGTTTAACATATCTGGCCCCACCTTCACTTCACATCCAAGTGGAACATTCCACCCACATTTAAAGGTCCGGTTAATGTTAATCACCAGATCGTCGAAGACAGAATACATAAGTTCCACCACATGATCCACATACATACTCGGTGTATCTACCACGATTGAGTCGTGTACCGTACTGACCAGTAGAACTGGAATACCAGCCGCCTTCAATCTTCGGTGGAACGAGATGCGAGCAATCATCATCACGTCGGCACCAGTACCCTGCACTGGATAGTTTGTTAATGTCGTCCAAGGAATCTTGAGATTGCCCCAACGATCTCTCCCAATATTGATTGTCCACTGCCGACCTGTCGGACCGACGATTGGATCTCCTCGCTGCACCACTTCCCACCAGTATTTGTGTTGAGCATCGATCCCGTAATATTTAGCATAGAACTTCTCTCCGACAGCATCCCAATATTTTGGATCTGAGGATACATGCATGAAGGCGGGATCAACAGAGAATGCATATCCAGAACCCCGGAAGATGGTACGAAATAAGTAGATCTTTGCAATAAGGCGAGAAGGAAGGGAGAAGGCTTTTTCATTAAGCGAGTGTGTATCTTGGCCTTCAACAACCTCCGCGATCCCGACTTGGTCCTGGGACAATTGCAATATTGTCCGCCATTCGAGTTGACTTGCATCACATGCAACAAGAGGCATCAGTCTCCAAAGTATTTATGAATAGCTTGGTGCAGCATTAATACTGCTTCATCATTTCCAATGTGATTAAGAAATTCCGCCAGTGTATCCCACCCTGACGTATACTCATCACCCACAAAAGCTTCCAAAATCTTATCAAGCACTTCCGATTCGGACATATTATTGCATTTTCCTTAAAAGATCTTGGGCATAATCAATACCGTCCCAGTTGTCAACGCCAGCAGCGTCCAGAGCATCACACCATTTTAACTTCTCCTGAATCTCTTCCCACTCTTCTTCATCACATTGGATCTGTACCATACCACAATTATCTGGACCATAAACTTTCATATCTTATTCAAACCTTGAAATAAAAATATCTTGTGCTTCACCATCTAAGTTCTGGAGATTTGGATTACTAGAACTAAGACGACCTGTTTGTGCTACACATTGATTGAATTGTCCGTGCAACATTCCTGGATTCCAATTACCTGTCTCATTTGCTTTGGTAATTCCTCGATAGGTTTTCGTTAATAAACTATCCAATCGAGTTTGTTTCTGGATCAATTCAACAATATGTTTTGTCTTACCACGTGGTTTAAGTTTAAGAAGAGTATCGGCATTTGTAGCAAAATATCCCTCTTTCTTTAACTCACTTCCCTTTAGTGGTTCAACTAATCGTGGCAATTCATGTTCAACAATTACATTCTTGTATTTAGGTTGTCCACTACGTTCTCCGGTCTTAAAGAATCCTATGTGTTCTTTAGTTTCCTCTTTAACCACTCCACCATATAGAAAGGCAGACAGATGGTCCCCACTACCAAAATTAATAGGTATCCCAGGATATACTCCAGAAAGTTCATTTGTGATTTCTTGTATTTTTTCCTCAAGTTCCGCAGCGCGTTTCTCACAGAGTTCTTGGTCAAACTTAATCCCGTTCCACTCCATCTCCTCCAGTACCATCATGTCCATGCACTGAAGACGACACAGTCTCTTTTGTGTGGGAGACATGACTTCCTGCTGCTTCTCGTAAAGCTTTAAAGTAAGTTGGGCATCCATCTCGGCATAAGCGGACAAAACCTCCCAAGGAACATCCTCCGTCTGAATGCCTTTTGCCCAATACTCGTTTGCCACAACATCCAGCTTCGAGCCAAGGCCACGATTCAGACAACTCTCGTCTAGACTCGGATACCTCCACGTTTGATTGCTTAGGATGAATTCGGCGATTTGACAATCCCACCACTCCTTTTCTAGGTGCTCTATGATTCCGAGTTTCCGGAGGACATGGCAATCATACTTCGCATTGAAACCAATGAGACATGAAGCCCCTCTAATTCGTTCCGTAAGCCAAGCAATTGAATCCGAGTCTGTCTTACTTGCTCCAGAGCTACTTGAATCTGCCCAACTAAAGCATACATTTTTAAATCGTCGGTCGAAGGGGTTTCCATTGTTCCAAATATTATTTTCAGTATCCAGCGCCAAGAGATTCTTTGAAGGCATTCAATGTTACCGGTACAATAGGTTCAATTAGATCCAGGATAGCTTGTGCATATACCCGAATCTCTTTCTGTGCATGCTCGTGCAATCGAAGTCGCAGAAAATGCATCAGATTGTGAAGATCCACAGTAGCAAACATATGTGTATATGTACTAAGAGGTAATACACTTCGTGCTAACTCACGGGGTACTCCGGCTTCTAACATTTCATGATAAACATAAAATGCATTTTGACAAGTCTGATACATCAGCAGTTGCCACTCGGCGGCATCTGGATGTACCTCATCAGTACGCATCTGTTTATTAGAACTGTGCTGTGTAGTAATATCTCCAATTTGTGGAGTGTAATACTCCTCCGGTAGTTCAGCGTATCGTCCTGAGATTTCATTGAATGACCACGTACGGTGACGTTGCCATTGACGCACCACAAAGATCGGTGCTTTAATATCAAAGGTAAAGGTCACCGATTCAAAAGGACTGGTGTGCTTATTGTTCAACAAGTACCGGATAAGCTTCTCATCCTTTCCGGCATCTTCTCCTGTTCTCCACTCCGCATCATAGCTAACGCGAGCATTCCGAACAATGGAAAGATCACTACCCATGTGCTCAACAAGACGGATATGTCCATAATCAAGAACCGTAATTAAATTACTCATAGTACATCGTCGTTGCGACGCTAAACTTGATACCGTTGATAGTCCTTTCTTGCATATCGAGATTGTATCCCTCTGCATTACCCTCTGCTGTCTCTAGATCATTGAATACGGCCACTGGTAGACAAGTACCTGTTACATCATCCGTACGCATTACGATATATACTTGCTTAGCTTTGTAACTCATCTCTTACCTCTACCTCCATAATCCAGTCATCAAAAGGGTTACCAAAACGCTTGATATGCTCTTCAGCTAATTGTCGAGTTGAATAAATATTAGTGAACTCGTTATGTTCTTCCCAATCACCGTAACAATGAAATACTATATAAACTTTATAACTCAAAACTCTTCTCCAGCCAACCACATCGTTGACACTGCCGTCTTTGAAAGAATTCTGTATAAGTCCATTTTGAGGTATTTAAATTATACCCACATTCTTTACAGGTCCAATTATAAGAAGGCACGGATTAATTCTCTTTACGCTTCTTACCGAATAAAAAATCAAAGATCACGGGGAATTCCTTATACGATATTCAACTCTACCACACTTATCACAAACTCTTCGCTCATGGATCTCATAATACTGAACATGTACTTCTCGTTGATACGTATAGTCCTGCCAAAATTTCTCTTTAAAAGTAGTCTTGATTACATGCCATTCTTGCCACTTGTGGAATAGATGCATTATAGATCCCGATATCTTCCAACCATAGGTTCAATTAAACATTCCCACCGACCGTGTCTCTTGTGAGGATCACTGTCTTCATCACCAGCTAACTTATTCTTACTCAGGTGCATAAAGCGTAGGTTGTCATAGCCGGGATCATTGATTTTGCCGATACCCAGAATCCAGTCCGCCTCAGCTTGTTTACTTGTTTTGGCGTTAGCAACGTTAGCCATTGAAAGCCACCTCTGACCTTCACCACTACCGTCGGCTTGGCAGACTCCGACCACCGGGCAATACGCTTTCGCGAGTTCACGCGCCCAGATATAAATAGCTCCCAACCGTAGATCCTCGCGATCACTTTCAAATCCCTTGATCTTGTCGATCTGGTCAAATACCACAAGGGATGGTTTGTGTTTCTCGCATACCTTTTCGACGTGCGTCTTTGAAATCGATGCGGAGTCGAGAAGTTTAATACTTCCTTTTGTCTTTCGTAAATATGCATTCCTATTCTCTTCTAGGTTGGCATACAGTTGGGTTAGATCAAATCCAAGAGACGCTTGATAACACCGTAGCATTACCTCTGTACCTACTTGTTCATTGTTGAACCAGAGGATCGGTCCAGCTTCGTCCGACAATTGTTCAGCCATATAAGTGACTTCGCTAGCCAGGAAAGTTGTTTTCCCTGTTTCTGGTCGAGCAAATATGAATCCAAAGTTCCCTTTGCGAATACTCCCAAGAGCTTGATTAAGAGATTTAAGACGCCAGCGCAGACCTGCCACACGACGACTTGCGTTAACGATCTCCACAAGATCATCAGTAACGAAATCAACTTCATCTTTATCAGTATCACGAGTTACGATTCCTTCAGTAAGAGATTTATATTTGGTGGAGATCTCCTCTATTGATTTACGACCTTCACTTGCTTCATATGCATCAAGAGATAATTCTCGGAGTAACCGTACCCGTCGGATACCATCGATAAGAGCACTCGTACTTTCTACTGAGGCTTCACTCTTACGGATGTTATCAAAGATACCCGAGTAGTACTCGATATCTCGATTGTTTACAGCAAAATAAAGATTGCTAAGAGAATCAGGATTAAGGTCAATGTCATTATGGGTTTCGTCTTTGTAGTAGTTATCAATTACCCGGACAATACCTTGGAGGTCTTTGGAGAAGTCAGAGACTTGTAATTGATCACGATAGGTTTGGTAATGTTCTCTATTTAATAATAATTTAATTACAGAGATATCAATCACACATATACACCATTAACTAATGTTTTAGTTTTAATTAGCTGCGCTCAGCGCTGCGTTGAAGCTCTTGCAGCTTAATATACTCTTCTACTGCTTCTTTTACTTGTTTATTACTAAAGGTAGCATGTTTAACTGGTTTACTAGGAATTACCTTTTTATTAAGTTCTTCTCCTTTCTTACGAAAAGCGTGTTGTATTTCAGCCCGAGTAGTTCGAATAAGATTATCCCATTTTAAATTAGAGGGATTACCATCCTTCGGTCCAATTAAGAATTCAGGATATTCTCCAGTCATAAAATACCAAGCAAGTTTATTACAAGATATCTTATGATTATTGTAAGTAATAATTCTGTATCCATAGATATTGGTAGTACCTGCTTCAATATCAAGGGGTCTACCTTTCTTCGGGTGTACCCAAAAGAACACACCCGATTCAGGATAGTAAATTAATTCTTGTCTTAATTCTTCAAATAATTCTTTCATATATATTAATTATATATTATCACCTAGGAAATTTAGCTAAAGCAAGGGCCTCCACAATTAAGTAGATAACCAGCTATAACTAAACCTCCTAGGTATCACCTGAGGTTTCTGCTATTCAACCTAGACTTAGACCCCCAACAAACCGGGATGGGCCTCCCATTGGCTCTAGTTGCGCACACCGTACCTTCTTTTGGGAACTCTGGTAGAAGGATATCACAGACGTAGGTCCCACATCTCGCCAGGACTTGGCTAACCGCAACCTACGAATAAATTTTCACTTGACATATATAGTATATCATATTTTAATAGGTTTGTCAAACTTTTTCTTCATCCGGGATTACAGCTTCTCTTCCCCGGTTCCGATCCACAGCCCGCTGACAGTGGTCCTTTTGGAAGACTCCGAGGAAAGAACACAACCTACACCCCCATCCCCAGATTCCCTTGCTCTGTTCATAGGCCTCAGCCTTACCAGAACGGCTTGAGAGCGTCTCGTTAGGGTCACCCCCTAGGAGGGTATTCAGAGGCAGGTCCAAGGCCGTCACAATGAGATTCTTGAGATAGCTGTCATTCGGGTGGTACTTGTACTTTCCCACTACTGCCAGGGGAATATGTACTAACACAGTAATGATGTTACGAAAATACAACAGGATTTTATTCACGCTTCCCCCTCCCGCTCGCTGCGCTCGATTTCGGCGCGCGCGGCGTCTAGCCGCTTGAGCAGGAAGGTGTACTTCCGCCGGTGGTACTCGCCCACCCAGCCGACGTTGTTGCGTATCCATAACTCGCGTGCGTCATCCCGTTGGTCGGGCGTGAGTTCGGACATGCGCTTGTCCTTGACGGCCGCAAAGTCAGGCGTGCGCGCCGCGGCCGTCATTGACTCACGACGCCCTCGGGCGATTAGGGCTTGCGCATCCGTCGATACTGCGGGGTCGAGTGATACTGCGACGTGCCAATCGATTAACGCTTGTATGGCGTCTTTGGGGGATGCAAATGAATCTGCGGTACTGCCGATAGTGACCAATTCGTGATCGACAGCAAGTTTCCAAGCGTCATGTGACTTGGCGCTGTGGGCGGCGAGCGCTTCATAGATGGCGTTTTCCACATCCTCCACGGAGGCACATCTCACGTAGTCACTGCATATCGAGACGTGCTTTGCGGCGATAACTTTAATTTGTTCATCGGTCAGTTGCATGTCACTCTCCTTTGTCTTCGAGCTGGCGGAGGACCCTCCGTGCCGCCTCTTCGATACCATAAGTGCGCATTTCCCATTGCATCTTTTTGTAAATGTCGATGATCTGTTTGGTGGGCAACGTCGACAATGGAATAGCACATTCGTTTGCGCAGCTCGCGGGAAGTGTTACGGCCGTTTGCTTTTTGAATTCATCGGCTAGCCGTGTGAATTTCCTTTCAATATAATCTTTCAATTCAATTTCTCGATAACTGTTATCTGGTAAGGGATGGCCCATAGCTACCGGAGAATGGTATACTGTTTTGGTACACCGTGCCCTGCTCCCATCTGGATAGACATGGTTCCCACGATCATTTATCGGATAGTCTGCTTGGCACCCATCACATTGATTAACCGTCATCTTGGGATGGTTACCGGTTTCAATGATTTTTTTATCTTTACCGTTTGTCATACAACCACCTTTTCAATATCACTACCGGGAATAAAGAAGTTCACTCCCCAAGAACTAGTCCCAAGACCGTGATCTTCTCGTTGCACAACTTCTGCTGATCCCATAACACAATTGTGTCTAATATCAATCGCAGGACCGCCACTGTTACCAGGGAACATTTCACCATCATACTCTACCATATGAGATGTGAATGGTGCTTTCCCAAGCATTGCTGAAATATCTACGTCGGGATTACCAATCCGCCCGAAGAAAATACTCTTCGCTCGGCCGAGAGGTCCGCCATAGAGTTCCACTTCTTCCCCGTAGTACGGTTTAAAGTTACAAAGATTAAACCCCTTAGGCCATTTAATCTTGTGCTGCTCTTCACTCGTAGTGTACAACACCATGATATCAGTCGCGGCAGTTAAGGACTCATCTCCAAGATATTTAATGTGAAAGTGATGTTTAACTCCATCCCCAAAATCTACATCAAAGATCTGAGAGGAGGTCCCATCACCACAATGAGCAGCAGTAACAATCTCATGAGTATCGGTCTTTACCCACCCACTACAATAACCACTATCTGTCGTTACAGATACAACATTCTGTAGATTTGATTCAAGTAAGGCTGCTGGTTCCGGTGTTGTTAAAGCTAAATAACCACAACCAGTTGCGAACACACAAAGAGCTACAGCAAGAATTTGACAAACTGCATTATAGATTTTCATTTAGGATCTCTTGTAATCTAACATCATCCCCAATTAGAGAGATGAGTTTATTTGCTGCTTTGATACTACGACGTACCATCCAATCATGGACAGTGGATTCATTTTCATTACGGGCAGATAACATACTACCAAGAATACCTGCCGAATAACAAAGAAGACGTTCCTTTTCCGAAGATAGAATTACAGACATAGCTTCTCCTTAATATCCTCTACCGAATATTCCTTTGGATCTAATTCGGTATAAATAACTCGTGACTGAAGCCCAAGGGATGCTGCTTGTTGGCAGATCTTTTGGGAGTTTGAATACTTATCGCTGTCTAACCAGACATATAATTTATCGTAGAATTGTGCTAGTCGTGTGAGCTTTTCCCTTGACAGCGTTGAACCAAAGCATGGTATTCCGTCAATGCCTGAATAGCTGACTTTGATTCCGCTGACGCAATCTTCGACAATACAACATTTCGTGCTTCTCTCTTCGCCTTGATGATAAGTTGCAATAATGTTTTCTGGTGAACCTCCAGTAAAGAATCGACGTTTGTGGGTTGTGCCGGATTTGAAGTTACGGGCTTGCCACAAGACCACGTCCTTACCGTCTCCAAAAAATGTGTACAAGAGTTGTTCACGTGAAGGGCTCCAATAGACATGATTTTTAATTAAGTCAGCAGCAGTTAAGTGATACTTCTTAATCCATTCAATTACGGTGTGTGGGAAATGATAGTTAGCATCATCCGGATAGGATCGTACCTGACCTTTCTGTTTTTCGGATCGGATTGTTCCCATCTCGTAAAGGTTAGATTCATGAAATGCACCTGACTCGGATCTTGGTAGCCTTTTAAAGCTTCCGCATCCAAAACAATAACTCGTTCCTCCGGAGTATACGCCGACGTTATCTTTTGAACCACAGTTCTCACAGGCTTCATGACGGAGAAAGTGTGATTTAACATTAAACATTTACCCCTTCCGGTTCTTAGGTGTTACCAATGTGACCATGACTTGTGGTACTTCATAATAATACAATGATTTAGATTCATCATTGTAATTGTTAGGAATATCGTTGTACTTTACTTCGATATTATTCCTTAAGTTTTCTTGGATTTGATGAATTACTTTCTTCGCCATTTGCATTGACGTTTGAGCACACGGTCGTTGACAATTTTCATTATCACAAACTTTATTTGAATTCCATTCTTCAAAAGAGAATTGCTTTTTACATTGCTTACAGGTGACCTTACCACTGCTCATTACTGTCTCCTGTTTCTCCGTAGAAGCCATCGATTTCACTGTCGCGTCCCACCAGTTCACCGCCAGCGCCATCATCAATATCATCGTAGACACTACTCCCTAGTGGTTCGTCAACATCAGGAACATCATCAGCAATGTAACCGAAACAACGATCACAAAGATCAATATATTCCCCACTGTTACTGTATTTACGTGTAGCTTCCTTGTCATTCAATCGACGATTACAGCTTAAGCATCGCATCAAAACTCTCGTTATTGTTATAGTAGTAATTATTCTTCGTTGTCATTATCGTCAGCGTCATCGGGCCACAGATTGCGATTATTCGCCTCTACTTCCTCCAGTTGCGGATCCCAATTCCATCCTCGGGGAGCAGCCGGCCGCACTGGTGGCATTATATTAACCCGTAGGTTCCTTAGTTGACCATTAATAAGAGCCTGGAGACCCTCATCATTTAGCGTCGGTGCTGGTCCCAGTGCCGGTTTTGCTGGAACAGTCGCCCTTCGTTTTTTATATTCCTCAATCGTCAGGATACCGAGTACCACATCCTCTTCAACTAACTGTTCCGGAAAATCCCGGGCTTTGTCATTAAAGAACAGAATATGACCATCAATTGGTGCATTAATACTCTGCAATCCGGTATTAGTTTCGACGACCAACATCGGATTTTCTTTATGAGTTTTGGCAATGTCTGCTGGAACAATGTGAAAACATTCTGCTAAGTTTTCATCTATGAATTGCTGGACAAATCCACAATGAATTTCCCCATTCTCTGGAATCTCTTCGATCCAGATATCACCTAGAACTTTTTTCATAAGGATAATTTCTTTACAAAAGATTCAGCATATTTGTCAACGGTTGTTCCTTCAAGGCCCGGTGCGGTGTTAACTTCCAACACGTAATACAAGTTTTGTCTGGCGTTATAGATGATGTCAACAGCACCAAAATCGAGTCCCAATTGTCGGCAAGCCTCAACAGCCATTCTTGTTGCATCTTCCGAGAGTTCCACGTTTTCACGACAATAGACCCATCCGGTGTGATGATTACGCACCTGAAAGTTTGTCGAAAACTCCTCCGGCAAATCCCGACGTTTTCGTTTCTCTTGAACATCAATCACTTCTCCAAAACTGACGTGGATTCGGAACTCTCTCTGCTTTTTAACATACTTGACATACAATGGAGCATCAACAATTTGATCTTCCGTAGATGCAAGAACAATACCGTCACCACTATGACCAGACAACTTAGTACGACAAACAACAGTAGATTTACCAGTTCCAATCCATCCACTTGCAACACCCCGATCCGTTGTAAACTCTGGGATATTAATCCCTTCTTTATTTTGTAAAGCTTGAAACGTCAGCAGTTTATTACCTGCCCGTTGCACAACTTCTGGCGGATTGATAACTAAATTGGTCTTTGTGTTGATAGTCCGGCTACTTCCCCAATTAATAAACTGGTGCCAAGACTTGGCTTCAAAATCGGTACGTTCACTGGATCGTCTCCGAACCCGGTAGTTCAATAGACTTTCCATTCGTTGTGCTAGTGCCTTTGCCGACCTGCTCTCCTGTTTGTACGGAAGAATTACGATTGGGGTACGGGCTACCGTAGCCCGCCCTTTGCCAGACGTCGTTGCGTTTTTCAATGAATTCCTCTTTTAGTTGTTTTGTTAATGTATTCTCAATACAATCTGCACACATTACCTGGATATCATTACGTGGATCAGTGGACGAATTCTCCAGTAAATTACGGACATTAATCTGT
Organism: uncultured Ktedonobacterales bacterium; assembly: GCA_966427955.1. Lineage (GTDB taxonomy): Bacteria > Chloroflexota > Ktedonobacteria > Ktedonobacterales > Ktedonobacteraceae > DASYAN01. Next base: position 13,845 of record CBJMBI010000001.1, on the reverse strand, counting down.
GTAAAATCTTTATCCAGTCCCTTAATGGTGGCGTTACATTTATAACATTTGCATTTTGACAATGCTATGCTCCACGCAGCCAGCGGGATACGTTGATTACCAAAACAAGTGGTCATCGTAGCCAAATGGGTATTCACCAGATAAGCACTAATCCCGCCGATTGATTCAGTTACATAATGCACTCGGCCCATGCAATACTTACCCAACCACTGTGCTTCTAGTTCTTTTAAGGTTGTTCCTTCTGGGAAACAACCAACTACATCATACAATAGTTCGCCAGCTTCGTGCAGTTTACCTCTAAATTGTCGTTGCCCGGATACTTCATTTGGACGAATTTCAATTACCTTGAATAACACCAATCGCCCACGTTGTAATGTTTCATGAGCGACATGTAATTGTCGCGTGTTATTAAATGCTTGGGCATCTAAATCTTGTACCGACTTTTTAATTCCAGTCGCGTTTTTGTCGCTGTCGTTGTTTTTTGAGGGCGATGTCAGGGCGCAAGTCTTCGTTCCCGTCGAACCCTCTTCGACAAAAGGGGCGTCAACCATACCTCCCACTTGATCATCGGTTACATCACCACAACAATCAGTACCCCATCCAGCCGTATTATCTTCGTCCATTTCATGGATGGCTTCGTGAATCGAGTCCATATACTTATTTCCGTGGTAGTGATGATTCGAGTGATACACACGAGTTACGTATTCCTCAATCTCACGGGTTTGAAGCTCCCCATCCATAGAGAATTCAAATAAAGTCCACGGCGGAATTTCATCAATCGATTCAATCTTACGATCTTGTCGAGTAATTGGAACAGCAGCGATTGCAGGTTCCGATGAGATTACATACATTTCCCGGGTCCGGATCAAGCAAAGCGGACGTTCTTTATTTCTGATTGCGAACAACTTTTTCTTTGTGGTGTCGTACCAAACCAAGGCAAATGCTCCCATTAACGACGGGAGAACTTTCTCAGGAGTGGATTGGGACAAAGCATGTGCAATGGCTTGGCTATCCACTTCAAAATTCTTAGTGGTCAAAACCTCATGGTTCCATAACGTACCATTATGGACCAGCATGATATTATCTTCAGCAAAGGGATGGGCATTCTCTGTAGTAACTGATCCACGAGTTGCCGCACGATTGTGCCCAATCACAAAGCGAGCCCGTTTTTGGATACGTTCTTTGAACGGTGCCCACTCGTGACAGCGAAGTAGATTAAACACATTACTACCGAGTTTGATTGCTTCTACTTGGTTATTACGATAGGTATTAAAAACACCCACCGAATCTTTCCCACGCAGTGAATCTACGATAAGCAGTTGTTCAAGTAACTCAGTATCACGAGTTGTGAAATTTTGTTTGGTTCGATTAATTAGGCCAACAATACCACACATAATTTTTGTACCTGTTATTTAAACAAAATATAAGGACTAATCCGAAAATCAACATCTACTTGACGGGGAATCGGCTCTGGAGTGAATGCCGATTTCATTCGTAGAATAGGTTCTACTGTGTCTTCTCCTAAATTTACTGTCTTCAAATATGATAGCTCTTCTTTAAAAATCTCATTGAAAATATTTGAGAGTTCACTGCTATTTGAATCCAAACTCATTAAGGTACTTTGATGGTACTCAGGAGTATGGTTCTTCACAAACTCACACAACCGACATAAGATTCGCACCCACACACAAATCTTTTCGGTTTTAAAAGTACCATGCATATGCCGGAATTCAATCGTCCCGTAATTTGTGAGAGGAATCAAATTCAATCCGGTGTATTTTGACCAGCGGTCGACCCAACTCGAAATCGAATAGGATTTAAGATGAGCTAAGAGGTTTGTATCCAATAAAGGAACACAATAAATATTCTCTTGCCGATGTCGACCCGTGAATCGATAAAAAATTCTCTCAAACACACAATACCAGAGAACCAAATTCTGAATCTGTTCCTCTTCCCAATCTTGCATATTTAAATGCACATGGATGCTGGTACGTGGACCGAAACAGCAATCAGGCGATAGTTGCGAAAAAAGATTATGAATCGCTGCCGGGACATATGATGCCATCATTGGAGCGGAAACCCACTCTGCACCATTGTTCCGTAGTGACCCGTCATCTTTGATAGTCCAAATCCGCGAAATTTCCGCACCTTCTATGACAGACTGATTTTCAACTTCAACCTCAATACCCAGGACTTGAGACGAGTCAATCACAGGTAGTTGAATATTTTTCGGAGAAAGAAACCGTTGCGCCGGCGCAATTGCCTTTACAGCTTTTAATCCCCAGATAGCCAATGGTGTTGTCATAATAGGACTTTACATTCTGTAAATTAATTGTTCCAATTGCTGCTTATAAATCGGTTCAAATACATTAAGTAATGTTCCCTGTGAATCACATTCTCCAATAATGGTGGTGCAATACCATAATAAATATGTTTTCTTATCACGAGTTAGTGATAATGAAATTGAAAAATCATTTTCTAAAGCAACACTACGGGCTGTACCATTTTGCAGCATTGCTAATGCTTGCGGCAAAGTATACGTTTGATGCTTGAATGCGGCGGCAATAGCTGCAAATCTAAATGGAATTAGATTCCCGAATACTCTTACCGTAGTGTTAACAAGATTTGAATTATCCGGACACAATCCACGTTTGTATTGTCGACGAGGTTCTCGTGTAAAAATACAAGCTTCCCTTCCATATTGGAATACCCCGGTCTTAGGATAATGGAAGATTAAGGAGTGTCCGCTTGACCCAAGATTCAGGGATAACTTCCCAAATTCTTCGGTTGTAATCTCTAATATCCCAATCTTACTGGGATGATAATTGATTACGTCAATATGTGCAAGAACTTCCCGATTTTCCTTTTGAAGTTTCAAGCCAACATATGTTGACTCATAACGCCGTCGAAAATCGTTAAGGATTTGTTCGTTATTCATACCAACTCAAACTCCGTCTTGAGTTCTTCAAGTAACTTCAAGTCACTGGTATTCAAACACTGTTGAATCTTTTGGGCCTGTTCTTCCGTGAATGTTCTGCCCATCATTGCCTGATCTACTGCCTTGTCTGTTTGATCCCAGATCCACGAAATCTTTTCATCATCTTCAATCCAACGATTCGAAACTGTGCGATACTCCACGCCATAGGACTTAGGACGAAAAGCCCCAGGCCGACCATAGAGCTGCCTGCGCGCCGTGTCATCATCAAATTCCAACATCAAACAACCAACATAAAGATCCATCCATTGAACAACCAAACACTTGTCTACAAACTCTGGCAATTCAATGTGAATGTGCCCACCACACGAACGAAGATTCGGGTTCATTGCACGAGGACGGGGATTCATACGCCCACCTTTCCACGCATTGAAATCAGGTTCACAGCCGAATGTTTGAGCGGCCCGTGTCTGCAATTGATCATCGTCTAGAATCGCGGACGGCGTGATCGCCACCGATAATTGCAAACTCTTCGCTTTCTGGGCAAGCCACTCCTTATTTTTTCGAATGTTCTCAATGAACATCTCCTTAGTGCTGCACGGTGGAGTGTTAAATTCGACGGCCACGTTATCTTCCTGGACCGCATTTCCCAGATCGTCGATGGGCATCGGCGCATCTTTGGAACCCCCAATAAGACCAACAGACGAAATAAACTTACCCGTGTTGTCTACAAGAAACACTTCCGGATCACAACCAAGATTTGTCAACATTTTAAATTAACTCCAGAAAATTACGATAATAAACACACAGAAGGCAATGCACTCAGGCCACGACATATTTCTTCACCAGTTCGATACAATACTGTACAAAGGGATCGATTTCCGGATTCATGTGGAATTCCGGATGACCTTGGATAGCCAAACCTTTGATCTTCGGGAACCACACAACTTCAGGTTCCTCATAATCATACATCGTTTCGAAATTCGAATCGTCTCCAACAATATACACATTCGATTGACGCACATCCGACCAAGCCAACAATTCATGTTCTACATCAAACGGGTACATCATTTGATGGTGTACCGAGGAGGACATGATCCGTCGCCCGTCGTTGGTACGAATAAAATGGTCCCGTGTATGATGGTTCACATGTTGGATTAATTTTCCTCCAGCCAGAGCACACAACAATTGTGCTCCACGACATACACCGATAATCGGAATTCCGGCATCGATACATGCTTGTGCCGCCGCAACTTCTACTCGATCCCGATAAGATGGTGTATCGGAAGCCCCTGTATACTTACTTGTTTCCTCATTATATAGACTGGGGCTGATATCTTCACCACCCCAAATTACAAGCGCGTCAATTCCATCAACATTGGGATCTCTATGAAGCAGCTTTCCTTGCTTAAAGACTTGGTCAAACGGCTCTACTTCACCTGTACCCATGCCCACATGCCCAAGAACCAACACCTTATTTTCCATATCCATATTATTCATACTCATCATAGTTAAACATTCCCCATCAACATGTACGTACGAATTATATTCGTTGTATTCGAATTGACCCATTCTGCCACCAATTTGACGTCTGGTTGTGCTTCAACTACTTCCATGAATTCATGATAATCAAACTTATCCATCCCAATTTGTTTTACAAAATTTAACATAATGACAACTGAGGGTTTCTTATATTTTTCCCTGTCTTCATCATTATAGTTCTGGTTAAATTGACCTCTAACCCACTGTGTGTCTTCCTTGGGGTCGTTAGATTTTCTAACTTTTGCTAGAAGTTTTTCCCATGCTCGTTGTCGACTTGTCTTACTCGATGCTTCAAAATACTCAATGTCGCCATAGTCGGACCAAACATCATCGTCTTGTTCCTCATTGGCAAAATCACCAAGAACATTGACCCCACAACAACAAAATACACCCACCAGCCGCGCAGAAACCGTTTCGGATGACATTTTAGTTACGTCCCTTTAACGCGCAATTCACCAGCATCATTGAATTCCTTTATGATGATTGTTGGAGTCGTTGTTTCAAAGATATTTCCACACTCAAACACTCCAAATTGAGTTTTTGGAGAAGTCTCAGCTTGTGATCGTGCATAATCTTCCGCAGCATGTTGCGAGTAGAAGACTCGATCAAAACTTTTCTTGGCGGTATTGGCAAGAAAATATCCCGCCGGGCCTTCGGCTGCCAAGCCACCTATCCCACCTCCATCCGGATAAATTTCACCTTTACCTGCATCCATATCCAATTCAACTGGAACTACAAACCACAATTTACGAGGCATTTTAATTCACCTATTTCATTAAGATAAGACGATGTCAATCCACTCATTCTCAATGAGAAATTCAGCGTGACTCTCACTGCAAAGCACCCCACTGAGATACACAAACGGTTTTTTAAGTGATGTACTATCCTCTTCCTCTACGAACTCAAAAACACTCCTAAGCACTTCCTCAAATAAATACTTTTTTGAAAATACGGTGACATATGAATGTCCAACAATAAATGTTGAAAGGACAGAGAATCGAGAAAAATCATGGGTGGGGACCATATTAAAAAGCCTTCAATTTTTGAACAGTTTCCCGAAGTTTATCGATCTTTGCTCCCTGGGCTTCCAAGATATCGCAGATGAGATTCTTAGACAAGCAGGCGTGGATCACATAAAGATCCTCAGCCCAGGAACCCTCAGTTTCATTATTACCCCACTTTATTTGCAAAGGTCCCCACCAGGGACCAAAAACAGGGTGTTTGTGAATGTGATAGATCAAGCCCCATTGGTGTGGGTACAAATATGCAAACTCGGTTCGTTGCCATTTCGGGACAACGATCGCCCCTTCCCCATAACCATCGATCTCGATCCGTTGCAAGTATTCAGCCAGATCTGATGAGGACGGTTGTTGACTAATTGCATACGAAATCGGAGCATCTAGCAGTCCCGGAGTGTCGTGCAAAATTCGGTCGATTGATTTAGTACGACACCTCTTATCACCTGTTGAAGTGATAATTGTAGTGAGTTCAGGTTCGGGGGTCCCAATTGTCATTAACTGGGGTTTATCAAAATAAAGTTTTTGCAATTAGATCACCATCTCTTGGAGGATCAAATCCAGTAATGCCGGACTTGGGATATTTCCAGAAATTAAGGTTGCTGCTTTGGAGCGAATTCCCGTTAATCCAGTTGTTTGCTTGTTAATCTTTAACCGACAAGGAGTGGACCATCCATATCGACCTGGAAAGAAGTCATACACATTTCCGTAGACTCGGATTAATTTCGAACCATTTGATAGCGTCTGATTCTTTCGGTTCCATATATCGAGGTATTTCTGATCATTCGTCATATCCCAGATCTCCAAAATATTGCTTCAAAAGTTTAGGTAGTTTTTGAATAGTCTTCGATAAATACGATCGGGTCGATCCGCTTTTGGACCAATTTCTCAACAATGTCTCTAATTTTTCTACATCATAAAAGGCCTGAAGACAGGCCTCATTTGTGCGGCGATCCTTTTCTTGGTTTCTTAATTCTTCTTGGTGTTTGAAATACTCTTTCCGATCATCGATTAGTCCGTGGTGTTGGCTCATAAATTTTGCATATTCGTGATCATCCAGTTCACCCCACCATTTAGGTTCGTAGTAATAATTATTCGAGTCAACAAGGGAAGTTAGTTTCGGGTTATTCGTGGAACCATCCCACACAAACATACTAATATCATTAGGTGCGTGATATCGATTTGGCCTAGTATCGAGACATTTCGCCCCTGTTTCCATAAAGAAACGAATCAACGACAGTTCGGAATTGTGATTCTTCAGCTGTTCACTTGAAAGAACAAAATAATAGGCATAACACGCTCCAAACTGGTTCCACAAAGTGGAAACAAACTCTTGATATTGTCTTTCTAAAGGAATCTCTTCCGCAAAACCACCGTTTAGGTGGCTAAGAATCCGGCACCCGCAGCAATGTGTTGCCCCATAAGGAAAATCGATATTTTCATTAATATCTATTTTAAGACGAAAATATAATCCTCCGCCATATGATAGCTTCGGTACCATGAAATAATCACCCTGCTTTCTTTTTTGAAATGTGATCGCCCTCGTTAAGCCCTCTGAAACATATTCAAAAGTGTTAAAGGCATTATGAAATGGACGGGTATCAGTCACCATAGTGGTAGTTTTCCTTAAACAATAACGCTTGATTATCTTCACCACTACCAATACACAGTTTTGAGCAGTTGTGTACTTGGACGCTGTCAGCCATAAGTGCAATTTCTTGCAATAAGGCATTGATGTCGTCGTAGTTGTCTTCGTAGTTACTATTGTACATAATCTTTATTTTCCCCAAAATTAATGATGTGATATTTCTTATTCAAACCGTGAAGCATTCCCTTTTCCGTCATATAGGACTCTGCCTCAGCACGACTGCTGAATTCCGGCTTAAGGAAACGATTCGTCATTTGATTCCAAATAGCAAATTTACTAGCCATTTTGTTTAGCTCCACACCACCAACAAAAAAGCCCTGCTCTACGCAGGGCCGTGCATTTATTACAACGGGGAGATTCTACGTCGCTATACTTCAATCTCGATTTCCTTTTCAGATCAAAAGGTTTCGTTTTATTTAATTTTCCTCCATCCACGAATAAATTACGTCCACTACATCCACCATCGATCCGTATTTTTCCCTCTCCATACGAAATTCTTTAGGAATCTCGCAACGATGAAGAGAACTCTGGAAACGACCCCGGCTAATCGCCCGACCGATGCGACGACAGAAATTGTCCCGAGAACTACAATAAGCAATGGTATAGATAATAGTACCGTCATCTTCTTCTTTGTAGCAAATGGTTTTGCCGCCCCTTCCGAGAATATCGAAACCGTCATATTCTCGCATGTGCAAATACCGCAAGTTATCGTTACTCATTTGATTCTTCCTTAGAAAGGTATTGCTGAAAAGTTTCTTCTCCTACAAGATTGCGAAATTCGTTCACAATTACGCGCAGAGCAAGGGCTGTTGGAGAAATACACCCTTGCTTATCCAGGTCAAGCGCCCTTTCGAGCGCATGTTTGATATCCACGATCAAAGTGTTGCGTAGCGTTGATCATAAACGTGCCCGTCGATTGGCTTAAGACGCACGGACACGGCCGAATATTCGTTATCCATTGCCGACTTCATTGCATTTTCGGGGGTATCAGCTTCGATTTCCCGTTGAATGACCGTGAAGGGCGCATAGATGCGTTGGCAACGGACCAACCATTTAGTCGTTTTCATCATTTGAAGTTGAAGCTCTGAAGAAGGGCATTATTTTCACGTTCGATACGCTGTGCAGCCTTATTTGCTGCAACCAAGCGAATGCGTTTGTCTTCCGCCCGGACTTGGCGTGCTGCAACTTGAAGAATCATTCGACCCAAGGGGGTTTGTTGATTGACATGTTTGGATTGCAAGAAAGCGAATTGCATTGCGGTAGTCATGGTGGTAACTCTCCGGACATTTACGAAAAATGACTGACTGAAAATGGCTCAAAGGGGCCTGAAAATGGCTCAAAGAAAATGAATAAGTTTGAGCCTTAGATGAAAAATACTACAGTTGGAGTTGTTGAATAGGTACTACGGGAAGAAACGCAATTTAAGCCCGCCGGCCTAAATTGGTAATGGGAAAGATGCTGAGAAGATTGAGAATACTGCCGAAAATCCCGTTATTTGCTTGCTGTTTGGTCATCAATTGCTTATTCATTTTTGGTGCCACCTGATCAAATATTTGGAGTAACAACCTTGTGACTTTGCTTACAAACAACTAACACTTGTAACCTTTACAAAATAATGGGTGCAAAAAAAAACCTACCCTCTGGTTGTGAGCAGGGTAGGCAAGAGCCAGTGCGAAAAGGAATGTGAGACTTACCTTTGGGGTTTTCCCTTAACACACTGATTGATCTAGCAAGGAACGGGTTCTGAGCCGGGAGCCGGCCTGTAGAGCCATTGAAGAACCACATAATGCGAGCGATGGTCCCGGGATTTGGCCTCGGAATCATACATTTCGTTGACGACCAACTGCTGATCCAGGACTTGAGTTTTCACTGCCTGAGCAGTCATCAAATGAAGGGCCAAGTACGGCCCGAGAAGAGCGGTCAGCATGATCTATAGGTCTCCAACGCAAGAAAGTGGTGCCCGAAGCGGGATTCGAACCCGCACGCCCCATCAGTAGCGACAGATTTTAAGTCTGTTGTGTCTACCAGTTCCACCATTCGGGCTCATCAGCACACGCCTAACGTGTGGATACCAAGCCATGACTTCCGCTTCCGCTTGGTATTTCGCCCTATCACCACGCTTGATTAAACGTGCTCGACTTCTTGCACTTCTTCCGGTTCCGCTTCCGTGGTATAAGAGAAGGCAGCGCCACCGTGCTGTTCACTGAGTCGATCGAAAATCCGACAAGCCACCGCCTGGAGTCGTTGAGCGTCGTACTTCTCGAACAACATCGTAACGATTTCCGAAATAGCTGCTTCTTCTTGTTTCGTACGAACGTCCTCCACGATATCATGCGCGATACGTGTAACTCGCGCCGTCCAAGCCAAGTCATCCTCGCCGGGCATACGGGGATTGTCAGCGAACGCCTTTGCCATTGCACCGGTTTCTTGCTTCTGAGCCCGAGCGATACGCTTCCGCATTTGCTCTTCTTCCGTCGGAGCGGAAACACCGTTCCACTTAAGACCTTTGGCATCCAAGGCACGTTTTGCCAGCACAGCCATTGCAAGATAGCCCGTCTTCGAATCATCATAGCCGAGGGTGTCTAGTTCCTTACGGGCGAACTTCAAGGCACCGTAAGCATTCTGAATGATGGTCCGAACGTTCATCGCGGCTTGCTGCTTCGGACCCCGATTCACGCGTTCCTTGCCGGTTTCTTCGTCCAAAACCTTTGCCGGCACCCCGGAAGCCAAATCCAGTTCCCGGGCTTGCTTGACCATGTTGTCAGCCGCGCCTTTCAGCTGAAACGGATCACAACCTTTTTCTACCAAGGTTTTGATCTGCTGCATGCGGGTGACTGTTGTGTCATCAGCAGCTACAAATGTATCGTAGAGCCATTGACCTGTTACGAGCAACTGCTGTGTGGGCTCTTGTTTGGTGATCGGTTCGCGTTTTTCATCCGCGACCGTCTGTGTAGCAATTTCCATGATGTAAGTCTCACTAGTATTGAGAAAGGACTGGGTAATCGCACCTATTACTGAGTGCTTATCTACCATCTTCTACTAAAACCCCAAAAAAGTCAAGCGAGATTCGGAGAAAATAACAACCTTGGTACTTTCCTTTCACTCCCCTTACGGGCTACCTGGGAGCGCAGTTGTTACCTACTACTATAGGCGAAATTCCAGGTTGTTAGAAAATAATTCTCGCTATTAGATTCAATCTACCAATAGCCCTAACAACTGTTGTTGGACTTCCCACTACAACTCCAGTTTAGCACACATATACTAGGGTCATATCAACTGTTACATTTCCTAATTAAATACCTACTTAATATGTAAGGTAAATGAAAGCCCCGTACAGGGGCTTGGTACTTCTCCGGCTACTTACGACCGTTGCGAAGGCCTTGCAGCTCCTTTACTCGCTCGATAGCCCGGAGAGTGTCAACCGCCAACAATCCTATGAGGGTTAGCGATAGAAAGATGGATGTAAACACCACCAAAAAGGGGAGCAATAGTAGCAATTCTTGATCGGTAAACATTTCCATTAGTTCACTCCGAAATGGGGTTTGATCACCCCTTGGTTGAGAAGATGGTTCGCAAATACCCGAATGTTGGGATTGAAGTCATCGGCGATCTTCTCGACAAGGTCGTTGTCGACCAAGTCTTGAAAGAATTGCTTGACGGCTTCACCCTCCATCGTACCTTGTTCCCAGTCGATCAACCGACCAACCATGTTGTCATCATACATTTAAATCACCTCACCTCGGGTCAATTACACCAGTCGGGTAGAACTTCTCACCCATCCGCAAGGCACCAGCAAGGGTGACGAAGTGAAAGCGAAGAATCGAGTCCACTTCAAGCACCCACATAGTGCCAGAACGATACACCAAGTACATGTTATTCATAACTGTAAGCCTTTTAGAAGGAAAGTACATACCTTGGTACTTCACACTGCCTTACAGACCATTGTAGGACATTCTAGGAGGTTTGGGACGGGTATTTGGTAGGGGTTTGTACCTATCGAACAGTGATACTAAGTCTTTGAATGTAAATAGGTGATTAAATATGGCTTTAATTTCAATTGATCCATCCCCTTTAAAATCAACTATTTTACTTGACCGGGGGTGGGGGGAAACTTCGATTGGTGGAAAAGCTCGAAAGGCACCTTACTACGGTGATATATATTTTTAAAAAGGGAAGGGGTTTTATTTATTTTTTTCTTGGGGAGCTCGGATTAAACACCGAATCCTCGCAACTATATTATTTATTTATAAATACATGGAACAGAAGAAAGAAAACGAAAGACTTTAATTAAAAAATCTTTCGTAAAAGAAAGAAGAATAAATGATTTTATAGATTCTTAATCAATTTGTCAAGAGTTTTTTGTAGAAAAGTAAAAATATTTAAAAAAGTAAAGAAAAAGCTTGACAAAACCATTAAGAACATATAGTATAATAGATCTGTTGTACAAAAGTGTTGACAAACTCATGCTTTTATGGTAGTTGGTCTACCGACTTTAAGGAGGTGATCCAGTTATCTCGTTGTGTACCAGAGGCAACGTTAAAGGAAACTGCTGCAATGGAGTGCGAAGCTCCTCCTTATTTGTCAAATAGGAAATTAAAATTGCTCTCAGACGACAAAACAAATAAATACAGACCCACTGGTAAACGTAGATCGGTAGAAAAGAAAGGTTTTCGATGGTCTGACAGCCAGAAAATAGAAGCAGTTCAGACGTATCTAATCCTCGGTAGTCTCAAATTGACTGCTGGTGCCCTTAAAATCCCCTTTGACACTCTCAAACTCTGGAAATCCAGTCAATGGTGGAAAGATTTAATTGAAGAACTCCGTATCCAAGATGATCTTCAACTCAGTAATCGACTTAAAAAGATCATTTCTCGGTCTTACGATGTCCTGGAAGACCGGTTGGAACATGGAGATTTCGTATTTGACCAGAAAACGGGTGAAATGCGCCGTAAACCGGTTTCCATGCGAGATGCTACCAAGGTAGCGGTAGACCTCTCCGAGACCCGCCAAGAGCTTGTAGACCGCCATCTAGGGGGTCAATCAGTCACAGAGGACAAAATCGAGAAGACTCTGAACGAACTAGCTCAAAAATTTGCTGAAATTGCGAACCAAGTACAAAAGAAACCAAGTATGGAAGTCACAGATGTAATTTTCGGCCAGGAGACAGGCGATGCCAAGAATGAAGAACGGGAAACGTGATTATTCCTATGATACCAAGTACGAATCTAGCCCAACCCAACGACACAATCGATCCGAACGGGTTACTGCACGACGAGAACTGGAAAAAGAAGGGAAAGTTTCTAAAGGCGATGGAAAAGATGTTGACCATATCCGCGCATTATCTAAAGGTGGCAATAACAGCCGATCGAATCTACGAGCTATCAGTGCTCACTCAAATAGATCGAAGAAAAACAAATGACGGTAGTTACAGCGGAAGTAGTAGCGGGGTTTGTCGGAAGTATTCTGGCACCAACATTTGAAGATAAAGCCGCAATTCCGGCTTTTCACCGGGAAATGTGGGAATTATGTTGCAGTTCGAACAGATTTGTGGCGATTGCTGCGCCGCGGGGTCATGCGAAGTCAACCGCCATTACTTTGGGATATGGGTTAGCTACTCTCCTCTTTCGAGAGAGGAAATTTATGCTACTTGTCTCCGACACGGAGGCCCAAGCGAGTTTGTTCCTCGGGAATATCAAAAATGCTCTTCAGAGCAATGAGCAATTAATTGAGTTGTTTGGTCTGAAAAAGAATGAAAAAGGCCTTGTTCAGTTTTTAAAAGATAGCGAAACCGATATTGTTGTAGAATTCAACGACGGACATAAGTTCCGGATTATCGCTAAAGGTGCTGAACAAAAACTTCGTGGTTTGCTTTGGAATAGTACCCGTCCCGATATCATTATCGGCGACGACATGGAAAATGATGAATTGGTACTAAACAAAGAACGTCGTGAGAAGTTCCGTAAGTGGTTCACCAATGCACTTCTTCCTTGCCGCAGTGATAAAGGTATTGTCCGGATTGTTGGTACAATTCTCCATATGGATAGTATGCTTGAGAATTTGATGCCGAAACCTTACGATAAAGCAACAGTAACGGACGGTCTTAAACAATATTCCACAAAAAGAACCATGTGGAAAGCGATTAAATATCGGGCTCATTCTGACGACTACAAGAAACTTCTGTGGCCTGAAAAGAAGTCAGAAGAAGAATTCCGAATGCTTCGTAGTGAAGCTTTTCGTATTGGGAATCCAGACGGGTATAGTCAAGAATATTTAAACATTCCGATTGATGAATCAACCACATATTTTCGAAGAGCAGATTTTCTCCCGCTTCGGGAGGGTGATCTCACTAAACCAGTCCGATATTATATTACAGCCGACTTGGCTATCTCTGACAAGGAAACAGCAGATTACTCTGTTTTTGTTGTTGGAGCAGTGGATGAAGACAAACGAATCCAGGTTCGTAATGTTATACGAGAACGGATGGATGGTCGTGAGATTGTTGACTGTATACTTGCTTTGCAGAAGTTATATAAACCTGAAGCAATTGGTATCGAAGAAATGCAGGTTTCCAAAGCTATTGGACCATTCCTTCGAGAAGAAATGATTCGCCACAATAACTTCATCACTCTCTATCCTTTGAAGCATGGCGGTAAAGATAAGATTACCCGAGCACGTAGTATCCAAGCTCGTATGCGTGCTCAAGG